>CAZDAB010000232.1:0-5458 GCA_964502855.1 uncultured Desulfobacteraceae bacterium
CTTGATTGATCAAGCGCAACGAGGTTTTTTATTTTTTTTGGCGGTGAATCAAGGAAAACCAAAATCCACCGCCTAATTTTACGAATTCCTTTATTAATAAGGTTCTATGGCAATTTTGCTTGCACCCAAGTATTACATCTAAATCTTTATAAACCTATGGTTTATAATACTTCTACAATTTTGGTGGTGAATTTAGGAAAACCACTGATATCTTGGTGAGTCACGTGGGTTAATGTCTCCCTGACAGCCGTGTCACAAGAAGGTTTCCCGGTTTCACATATCGTGTTTACAATAGCCTTGACCAAAGGAGGGATAAAATAATGTCCATCTTTTCTAAAATCAAGGATTTTGTCTTCCCATGCAGGGCCGCTCCGAGTTTTGACCGGAATCAGGATTCGCTCTTCAAAAGCCAGCAGTATCAAATCCTTTTTTTGACTTTCCACGATGTCGATCTCTTGGTAGCGAATCGTTTCTTTACAAAGGTTATTCTTTAGAAGCTCTGCCAGTAAAAAGGCATCGGTTTCAGAAAAAAAATTCAAAAATGCATTAAAGAGATTGTTTTCCCTTTTAAGATGGCTTGTAATCATATGGCAGATTATATTTCTGATAAATAAGCCGCTTCGATCCTGCCCTTTTTTTCATCCACAAAAAAGAAAAGTACAGCGCCGATGATAAAGAGGATCGAAATAGACGCAATCCCCCAGCGAGAAGCTAACTGCCCGGCATATACGATCTGATCAGGTGTGGGGAACGGCGGCATCAAAACCCGACGGGCAATCAGTCCAACAACGCCCATTAGCACCGGGCCCAGAATTGTCCCAAATTTACCCACCATGTTATAGAAACCATAGTATTCGGCAGCCTGGTTTTTGGGTATTAACCGCGAATAATAAGAGCGACTCAGGGCTTGAATACCTCCCTGGACCAAACCAACGATGACGGCCAGAATGTAGAACTCCTGTTGGGTTGTCATCATCGTCCCCCATATCGTGATAAAAATGTAAATACCGATGGCGATAAAAATAGATTTGCGTACGCTCCACCGCTGACCCAGTTTTCCGAATACCAAAGCAGAAGGAAATCCCACAAATTGTGTGATTAAAAGAGCCACAATTAAATCATTTGAAGAAAATCCAATGGACATGCCATAATCGACCGCCATCCGAATGATGGTATCCACTCCGTCAATGTAAAACCAATAGGCGACTAAAAAAAGAAGGATGGTTTTCAGATGACGAATTTTTTTAAATGTTCCGATTAACTGCCGGAAACCATCGGCGATGAAACTAACGCCTCGGGGTGGATTGGTGGCCGTTTGTTCTTCTTGCACCCACAAAATAATAAAAACAGTAAACAGGCCCCACCATAAGGCCACTAAAATAAAGGCATATCTGACAGCGGTTCCTGCATCAGATAATCCGAATTTTTCCGGCAGTAATGTCATGAATACGGTCACAAGAAAAAGTAGTCCGCCGCCAAGGTATCCCATAGCATAGCCTAAACCGGATATATAGTCTATTTTGTCTTCATCCGCCACGCTCGGCAAAAGAGAATCGTAAAATATATTTGCACCGGAAAATCCGATAATTCCTATGATATATACGAAAATGGCCCAACCCCAATCGCCTTTTTGAATCAGAAATAGAGCAGCAGTCATCAGTACGCCCAGGTATGCAAAAAAAATCAAAAATTTCTTTTTCACAGATCCTTTGTCGGCAATTGCACCCAGGACGGGAGCCATTAAGGCAACAATAATGCCGGCCAAAGCGTTGCCTAATCCGAGCCGGGCAGTACTCATGTTGACGTCAGCGCCATAGCTCCAATACTCTTTAAAGAATATGGGGAAAAAACCGGCCATCACGGCTGTCGCAAAAGCAGAATTTGCCCAGTCATAAATCGCCCAGCCCCAAACCGCTTTTTTATCTTTATCCATTCTTGAACCGTCTATAATGTCTCGGAAATTCTACGACTATATGAAATCAATAGTCAGTCTCAAAATAGTAACCTGTTTGTGCCATCGGAATGGAATACTGGAATACTGGGGTGATATCTCAGCAGGTAACTTGGTTTTTTTGGTATGCTTTGATTTTTTCAATCAGCACCGGTACAAACTCCCTGCAGTCGTCAACCACGCCATAATCGACCTGATCAAAAACCGGCGACTTTGCGTCATTATTAATTGCCACCATCACCTGTGCTCCAGTGATGCCCACCATGTGCTGCTGCTCACCGGACAGTCCCACACCGATGTAAAGCTCCGGGCTGACCATCCGACCACTCTGCCCGATCATGGACTCCAGTGGTGCCCAGCCTTCATCAACCACCGGCCGTGTGCACCCCAAGGCTGCGTTGAGCGCATCCGCCAGATCGGCGATTTGCCGCCACCCGTCAGGATCGCCCGCCCCGGCGCCACCGGCGACAACGATGGCAGCGGATTCAAGAGGAATTTCATCCGGTATTTGATGGACAACTTCCAGGGTTTGTAAGCGCGGGGACACATCCTCCGGCACCGCGACCGGGATGATCTCTCCGGATCGGTCTGGGTCCGGCTCGGGCATGGGAAAAACCCCCTTGGCGATGGTGGCCATTTGGGGACGCTTTTGCGGGCAGATTATCGAAAGCAACCCCCCATAGGCCGGAATGTGCTGTTCTAATATGTTGTTTTCATCGAATACCAGGTCGATGCAGTGTGCGGTCAGGCCGGTTTGCAGCCGGGCGGCCACAAGCGGTGCCAATTCTCGGCCCATGGCGGTGGAACCGAGTAAAATGATTTCCGGTTCATGTTCCTGCGCAAGGCGGACGATCGCCTGGACATAGATTTCGGGCTCGTAAAACGCCAGCCGCGGGTTGCTGCCCAGAAACACGCGATTGGCACCGGCGGCAAACAGCGGCCGGACGTGGTGTTGCATCAGGTTCCCGAAAAGCACGGCTTCCGCGGTTGTGTTCAGTCCGGCGGCCAGTTTTTGCGCCCGGCCCATAAGCTGCAAAGATACGGTTCGTATACGACAGTCCCGCTGCTCGACAATAACCCAGACAGGACCATAACCGTTTTTCATCATTACATTCTTTCTTTTATGCCCTTGAATCTACTAAAATAAATAATAAATCAAACACATAAAATATTTTTTTTCATTTTGTTTACGATCATTTAGGGTTATACTACCCCGGAGTCCACCAGCTTCTTAAGTAGTTGTGTTGCCTTTTCCTCGCGCGTACCGGTAAGAATTTCCACTTCCCGCTTGCTCTGTGTGGTGGTCAGTTTGGAAACAATCGTCGGTGATCCTTTCAAGCCTACCGCTTCCGCCGGCACACCAAGATCATCGATCCCCCAACGGACGATCGACTTTTTACGGGCTTTGATAATTCCTGAAAAAACAAGGGCTCGCGGTGTATTCAGCTCGCGAGTAACCGTGAATACCGCCGGCAGCTGCACCTGCATCAAGCGGTATCCATGCGCCAGGCTGGCTTTGACTTTCCACTGCTGACCCCGGCATTCCACTATTTCTTCGACCATGGTCACCACGGGTAGATCTAAAAACGTGGCGATTTCCGGGCCGACCCATTCGGTACTTCCGTCGCTGCTGGCCATTCCACAAAAGACCACATCGACCGGTCCGATTTTTGCGATCGCTGTAGCAAGCGTATAGGCGGTGGCATAGGCATCGGCACCGGCAAAAGCCCGATCGGAAAGCAGAATTCCCTGGTCGGCGCCTAACGCCAAACATTCCCTGACAATTCCCTCCGCATCCGGAGGTCCCATGCTGAGTGCCGTTATATGTACATCAAACTGCTCTTTGAGATCAAGGGCGGCCCGCATTGCGTTTTTATCAAGGGCATTCAAAACCAGGGGGACCTGGCATCGCATGAGGGTTTTGGTAACGGGATCGATTCTGATATTGCAGGCCTGCTGTGGATCAGGAACCGCTTTAACACATACGACGATGTTCATCATTGGATAACCCCTTGCTAACGCTTTGAGTATACTAAGAGAGTACCCAGCGGGCAATGATGACTTTCATGATATCAGAAGTGCCGGCAGAAGGCCCGAGCACGAAAGAGTCACGCAAATACCGGCTGACCGCATATTCTTCCATGCAGCCATACCCCCCGTGAATATCCACGGCCATTTTTGCCGCTTTCTGCGCAGCTTCCGTAGTAAAATACTTTGCCACCGCAAATTCGTTGCTTGAACGCCCGCCTTTGTCTTGAATGGCTGCGGCACGGTATCCCAACAGGCGGCCGGCTTCCAGATCGATCTTCATTTCGGCCAGCTTGTTCTGAATTGTTTGCAAATTGCTGATAGGTTTGCCGTACAAGATGCGCTCGTTGGCAAACTTTACCGATGCTTCCAGGAACGCGGCCTGAAGTCCCAGGGCACAACCGACCATGCCGCCTCTGCCCACATCACCAATGGCACCCAAAGCAACACGCATGCCTTTTCCTTCCTCTCCCAGCAGGTTTTCACCGGGAACACGGCAGTTTTCAATGGCCAACTCTCCGGTATTACAACCGCGCATACCTAATTTATGCTCTTCACGGGTAGGCTTGAATCCTTCCATTCCTTTCTCAAGAATAAAGGTTGAAAACGCTTTGGGATTTTCGTTGTCCTTAGCCAGAGTGGTAATTGTGTCGGCAATATGAGAGTTGGTAATGAAGCATTTGCGTCCATTGAGAATATAATCATTTCCTTCTTTCCGATATGAGGTGCGGATACCGGTGGGATCAGACCCCCCTGTCGCCTCGGTGACAGCCGTCGATGCCAGTCGCTCACCCTTGGCCAGGGCGGGAAGGTATTTCTTTTTCTGTTCCTCGGTGCCGAATTTGATTATCGGCTCGATACCCAGGGCAAACACCTGGAGCATCATGGCCGTGGCCACGGAAACCCGGCTGATTTCTTCTAAACAAATCAAACGGGCGATGTATCCCAAACCCAGCCCGTCGTATTCTTCCGGTATGGTCAGGGCCATCATCTCGGCCTCGCCCAAGGCCTTTACAACCTCGTCGCAGACCTCACCGGTTGCTTCCATTTCGGCAACCTTTGGGGCAACCTTGGTTTCTGCAAATTCGCGGGCGGACTTTCTGAACATCTCCTGCTCTTCTGTGAAAGTAAAATCAATCATTTTTCTGCCTCCTTTGCTTAAAATATTAGGAGTTTAGGTTTTGTTAACAACGTTTCTAAACTTTAAATGATAATTGCAGCGGCCATTGAAGATCAGAAATTCTGTCTGCCGATGCCGTTTTTACGGGTGCTCCCTGCATATGCAGGCCGAGGGAACCGACCTGTCGGTCTTAATCTTGCCAAAAAGATTTCGATAAATGACCGTATTCAAGAAACGGGTTTAGGGTTTTAGTTTTTCAAGATAGTCGATCAACGATTGAACGGTTTTTCCCAAACCGGCGTCTGATTTTTCAACACCATAATTTACGGAAGCCCCCAGTATTCCGGCAAACAGCATTT
>CAZDAB010000233.1:0-5450 GCA_964502855.1 uncultured Desulfobacteraceae bacterium
CCATGATACCGTAATTCCTTCGTTGCCAAGGGTTCGCGGTAGTTTACTACAGCGTTACCCTTGGACGCCTTGGACTTACGGCATCCTGAGCTTCTGCAACGATAGGGTATTTTTTTGGGATGCGCTCAAACTTGGCGATGGTTGGCCTGAAGCTGCTGTAAAAATCTTTATTTGAAATAGATTTGGGTATCCGGATGTCTTTTTTCGCTAATATGAATCAAATCTCAGGTCAACGAGAGTTGTAAACTTCGGAAATTTATAAATCCTGATACAAAATCATACCTTTACAATCCCCATAAATATTGGTATAGCAACTTGGACCCGTATAAGCGGCTCAGTCCAACATGGTTTTATCCTTCATCCCGCTGAAGGATGATCAAAAGCTCCCTGACCCACTATCTATCACTGCTAATCTTACAACTTTGCTCAATCCAACATGCGGGACAAAGGATAAAACCCTATACGTTACCTTTAAATAGAAAACTCGGAGAGTAATTATGGATAATAAATATTCTTATATGGATGATTTTAGCGACGAAGAAATTACAAATTTCAAGGAAGAGGGAAAAGAAGGTTCATTTGCCAACTTTGAAGAAAACTTTGCACTTTTCGACAAAGAAGGAAAAGAAGTTCCAATTGTCGACTTTGAAAAAAAATTTACAATTTCCAACAGAGAAGGAAAAGAAGTTTCATTTTCTAACTTTGGTTTAAAATCTAATGCCTTAGGGTTTCGACCTAATAGAGATAACCTCGTAGCTGAAGGCGACTCGTGGTTTGACTATCTACCTGGTACGGATTTAATTGACTGCCTGCGAAATCACCATGGCTATAACATAACAAATTATGCAAAAGCAGGTGATACATTAGAAAATATGATTTATGGAACTGGAATTAATGGTTCTTTTCAAAGAACAACGCCATCAATTGATAAAGTGTTAAGAAAAATAGGACAGATAAAACCCAAAGTATTTTTATTTTCAGGTGGTGGAAACGATATTGCTGGGGATGAATTTTCATCTTACTTAAACCATAATAATTCTGGTTTGCCAGTACTCAGAAAGGACTATATAAACAATATTATAAATGTTGTTTTTAAGAAGTATTTTGAAGATCTAATCGCGAAAGTTGCCTCAATGTCATCTGAGACCCACATAATAGCCCATGGTTACGGACACACACTACCAACAGGCAAGGGAGTCGGGATATTTTCATTCAATTTTTCTGGCCCTTGGTTAAGGCCAGCATTGGCCATGAAGGGAGTATTTGACCCTGTTGTACAAAAGGACGCGGTTGAGAAAATGATTAATTCATTCAATGAGATGCTATCAAGTGTAGCAAGTACCAACAGCAAGTTTCATCACATCGATTTTCGAAAATTGATAGATCAGCACAACGACTGGGCAAATGAGCTTCATTTACGAAATAGTGCATATGCAAGAGCTGCTGATGCCATTAATCAAAAAATATCAAGCTTATAAAGCTAACAAAGCTTTTGCAGCGGAGCGGAAAAAGCCGTGCCCGCTGAAAAACGACGTTATGTTTTTTTAGGGAATATAAGTGATAAATTTTTCAATAGAAAATGACCTTCTATTATTACACTACAATTCGGAAAGATCCGGGATTGAATGGGTATTTGATAAACTTGAAAGCACGGGCAAAATTAGCTTAAGAAGGACATTCTATTTTACTAAAAATGATTTGTATGAAGAAGTCAACTCAGCATCAGATGAATTCTATTTTGATGAAGTATCAACATTCATATTAGGAAGAAAAGAAAACCAATATTACAAAATAGAAGGAGAAAAATTAGGCATAAATATTTCAGTGTTTATTCACGGTGAAGTGAAATTATATGAAAAATCTTTTACGGCTGAAAAAAGTATTTCTATCTTTAAAAAGATAGAAAAAATTATAAATGAAGATATTTACATAGGGGGGGAGGGCAATACGGCGATCCATGAGGATGATTTCACAGAATTGCTTTCTAAATTCCCGAATGTGTATGAGTTAGAAAAATATGTTCATGCTCGTATCGGCTCAATTTTGATAAATTATTTCGATTCAGCTGTTGACACTGAAAAGAAATACAACGTTTATATGAACAAAAAGGAAAGCAGGATTGATAAAAATTTATCATCCATGTTCAGAAAATTTGAAATCGATAAATTTAGAATTATTACAGAAAAACTCCAAGAAATGCTCATAAATGAAAATTCTTATTCAGAAAAGCAGTGGCAAAATGAAATTGTTCAAATTATTTTATTTCTTCATCCCAAATATATCGCTGTATTTCCTGAGGCACCTGTAAGGGACACATATCAAAATAAAAATAGAAGCGTTGACTTTTTACTCGTTGATTCAGGAGGCAGTGTGGACATCGTCGAAATTAAAAAGCCATTTGACACCTGCATCGTTACCAATCGTACATACCGAGACAATTACATGCCATTGAGAGAATTATCGGGTACAGTCATGCAAATTGAAAAATATATCTTTTATCTCAACAAATGGGGGAGGCGAGGAGAAGACAGCTTGACAGAAAAATATAAAGATAAGCTTCCTAATAACTTAAAAATAAATGTCACTAACCCAAAGGGAATTATTATTATGGGCAGGGAGCACAATCTATCACCTAACCAAAAAAGTGACTTTGAAGTAATAAAACGAAAATATAACAATATTATTGACATAATGACATATGACAACTTGATAAAGAGACTAAAATTTACAATTGAACAACTAGAAAAATCAACATAACCTTTAAGGATTGAGACGACTTGAAAGGTCGTTTTCAATCTATTGTTCAAACCAATCATTTAAGCTGATCTGAAAAAGCTGGGGCTTTTTCAGATCAGCTTAATTCCACGTTCGGTATAAAAGAATACAAAATGTTGAGCAACATTTTCGAAAAAAATTCTAAACTAAATATCTGGTATCGTTTCACAAGGTGTTGCCTCCATAGATTCCCTTTCCCACTTAATCATGCACATAATATAGCAAAGCTTGCCATCGAGCTTCCAAAATATATTCAAGATTCACCCCGAGATGATTTCATGATAGATGATTTTGAAGATTTTATGGCACATATTTTGGGAATCTACTTCACTACGGTTGGTCATCATGATTCGATTCAATTTCTATCAGTGGCACGTCATGAGCTTGAAGCTCTAATTGTTTTACGCCCTCAGATGGAAGCACTTTTGACACTCCTATATTTTATTGAGCCTCATGATGATCTTGAGGAGGTGTTTAGCCGAGTGGATAAGTATAGAGACTGGCTTCTTGTTAAAATGAAGAGAAACATGGACCGGTCCTACAAATTTGATTTACTAGATTCTATAACAAAAACAGATGATTTCCAAAAGACAGTATTGGCAAATTACGGTACAATTTTAGAAAAATATCGAGGCGTTGATAAAGAGCTAAAGTTAATCACACATTCCCACAGCTTCTTGAAGGACAAGCGTTCAGTAGCGAGTGCATTTGAAATTGAGGATTTATTTGATCACATATACGCAGAAGCCTCTGCCAGCATACATATCGCAGATATTTCAGACCGAATGCAAAAATCAGAAAAACCAAATTTTTATGGCTATGAATACAGTATACAAAACAAAGGTACAGGCTTTTGGGCGCTGTTGATGTCAAATATGATAATGATTCATGCTATTAACAATCTTTCAAAATTTTTGGGTGTTGAGGAAACAATTAAACCGAAAGTTATGAATATAATAAAGTAATATGATGGGTTACCGAACAAGTCATTTACCTGACAAGCGGGAGCGTGTGGCTTTCATCTTTTAACCATGTTTATGTAACTCGGGAAGAGGTAGCTTCTTTGGTCAGCCCCATTTCCCACTTGCCGGTGAATTCCAGCGTTCGGCAGCAAAGGTGGAATAAATGAACGATGAGAAAAAAACAGCGAAGGTTGATGAACTTACACCTGAGCAGAGGGAACTCATCCTTGAGCACGTATGGAAATGGCTCGGTCGCTTCATCTACCTTATCGTCTTCATTTTGACCGTGGTTGGAGCTCTCGTTGGATGGGGCGCGAGCCTTATCATTCAGAGTAAGTTTGCAGAGATCAAGAGCGAGGGGGCCGACAGGATAATCCAAGAACTAGCGGGAGACAAAGACTTCGCGTCCAAAGTCGCATCTGAGATATCCGGCGATCCCATCGGTTCAATACTCGCGTTTTCTGGAGAGGTTACAGGCAGTGATGCTTTGCCTGGAGAATGGCTTCCATGCGATGGTCGCGAAGTCTCTCGTAAAGATTGGGGGCAACTCTTTCGCAGAGTTGGTACATTATGGGGCGCCGGTGACGGGAAGACCACTTTCAATATCCCTGACTTACGGGGACAATTCCTTCGAGGGATTGACGATTCTGATGGCCCTGGCGGGAACCCTAGTGCGAATATTGACGAGGAGGCGGATGATCGAATACATCTGAAGACGAGACAGAAGGTCGGTGGCGTTGTCGGATCATATCAGGAGCAGTCAACCCACATGCCGGACAACAAATTTTATATCCCCGAAAAAACCGGCACACATAAACACAAGATTTTCGACAGAGTCCAGCGGGGACGATTCCAAGGGCAGATTACAGACAGCTATTTTCTGTGGCGAACCGCAGAGGGAGCCGACGGTTCACCATGGAAAAACTGGTACACAACTGAAGAAAACTCAGGGCATACGCATCCAATTGAAGGAGGTGACCAAGAAACACGACCGGAGAATGTCTATGTGAACTGGATCATCCGAGCTCGATAGACCCTAATGAGGAAGGTAAAACAAGCCGAACATCTATATGGCCTTAGCTGTTTGTGGGGGAGTGCAAAATCCGGATAATAGGTGAATGTTTTGCCGCATCCGGGGCATCTGAAACGGATCAGTGCGCTTAAGACAGTTTTAACCAACATATCGACGATGACCAGAAATTTACGGCCTCGATAGGCATGCTCCTTGAAGAAAGTCGATTCCACATGACACCGCAAACACGGCGGCAGGTTATCAGGTTTGATTTTGTTCTTTTCCAATTGTTTCTGATATGCTTTAATATCTTCCGGTGTCGCTGACAGTGGCATCTGTATCCCTCCTGTTAAAGAATTGTTTGAGACGCACTTTCTTTTAACGCAGGAGGGATACAAAATCAACTCAGGGACGGGGTATGCAGCTATAAGCTGGGTGGCGAGTTTGGTCTATTTTTGGATTATCTGGATATTTTTTTCGGGTTTTACACCTAGGGCGGGCTAAACTGGGTAGCGGGTTCAATTAATGTAAGATTAATGGCCAATTACTTTGAGACTTAGCAAAAGAGAGCAGACGTCCCGTGGGTGTCCCGTTACGAGAACTCTGAAAGAACTACATCAAGAGAGGAAAGCAAAAGACAGCCGCTAATAGGCAGGCTGGTGCACTTCTCGCCGAAAGGCATTGTAGCTGTCAGTCAGTAT
>CAZDAB010000234.1:0-5429 GCA_964502855.1 uncultured Desulfobacteraceae bacterium
CGCGCAAATTTGGGTGTTGGCGCTGATGGTTCTAAAATCTTTCATAAAACCTCCTGGTGGAAAAATTGATGGCGGGCTATTTATTTTTTCCGGATGCTAACAATATTTTCTCTGGATCATCGTCCCTGGCGGTAATGCAGGTTACTTGGGCGTTCAAGATTCCACCGGTCTCCACCACAAAATCCTTGCAGACGATCTTCCCTTTGCAGCTTCCGGTTGAAAGGATGATCAACTCTTTTAACGCCCTGACTTCTCCCTCAAAAATTCCTCCGATGGTAATGGAGCCGACCTTGGCATCAGCGTAGACAGCCCCTTCCTCGGCAATAACCACATTTTGGCCGACTAGCGTTCCTTTTACTACCCCTTTGATGATCAGCCGTCCCTTTGTAGAAACCGTGCCGTCTACGGTCAATTCCTTGTCGATGATAGAAAAGTCTTTGGATTCATTCTTCACAATGCGTCTCCTGGTGCAACCTGAATCCTGAAAGATTGCTTATTCAGGTTTCGGGGTTAACGTGATGGTATCTCCTTTTTCGATTCCCAAAGCGTGCTTTGCATTTCCTTTATTCAAGGCAATCTCAAGATATCCGAAACCACCTATGATCGCAAGGGGATTCTTGGGTTCTGTGTCGGCATAGCTGAGTGATACCCCTTTAATTGTATTTTTACCGATTTTGATCTCAAGCATTTTTCCGGAGCCGCTCCTATCCATTTTTTTAAGAAGGGCTGCGTCAATATTTGAAATGCAGTTTCCAAAGCGATCAAACCATACAACCGTTCCCACAAGTTGATTATTACCGGATATATAGGGTTTTAATATCTTCAGGTGAACCAGGTTTTGTTGATCAAGGGGTGAACCTAAGTTTTTTATATCCAAGCCCCTGCATAGATGAGCACCAACAGGAGCAAAAATATCCCGGCCATGGAAGGTCCGGCTCACCGGTTCTAAAAAATAGCGCCTATTCTCGACGCTGACAATGGAATCCGTCTCTCCTTCATCCGTTAAAAGCGTTAACACGCCGTTATCCGGCGCAAGGAAAATATGGCCCATCATTTCAAGGGCCACGATCGCACGGTCGCTGCCCACTCCCGGATCCACAACGAGAAGATGTACCGTACCCTCAGGAAAATATCTGTAGGAAGATTTGATGATGTATGCGGCTTGGATGACGTCCTGGGGATCGATGTGATGGGTAATATCGATAATGACCGCTTGAGGGTTTATGGACAGAATAACCCCCTTCATCATTCCCACATATGCATCCTCAGTGCCAAAGTCCGTCAGGAGTGTAAGTATCGACATTGCCGTTCATTAGATGATTTTTAACGAGACGGTCGATCATTGAAACATTCTTTTTTGAGAGCTGAACCCCAGATGACGGTATGCCTCCTGTGAAGCCTTTCTTCCTGAAGAGGTTCTCGTAACCATCCCGATTTTTAAAAGATAGGGTTCAATGACATCCACAAGTGTATCTGTTTCTTCCTGAAGGGTTGCGGCGATGGCCTCAATGCCCACCGGACCCCCTTTATAAAACTCAATAATTGTTTTCAGGTAGCGGCGGTCAAGATGGGTCAGCCCCTTTTCATCAATCCCTTCCAGGGAAAGGGCTTTTTCAACAATTTTCCGGGTAATGATTCCATCCGCCCGTACCTGAGCATAGTCCCTCACCCGTTTAAGAAGCCGGTTTACAATCCGCGGCGTTCCCCTGGATCGTTTGGCAAGCTCAATCGCACCTTGATTATCAATTGTTACTTTAAGTAACGCAGCCGACCGTGCAATGATTTTAACCAGTTCCTCTTCCGTATAGAAATCGAGGCTTCTGAAAATACCGAACCGATCCCGCAGCGGTGCGGATAAAAGTCCAACCCGTGTGGTGGCACCGACAAGTGTAAAGCGGTTTAAACGGTATTTGTGGCTGCGGGCATGTATGCCTTTGTCAAACACAAAATCGATGGCAAAGTCCTCCATGGCGGGATACAGAAATTCTTCTACAATCTTAGGGGTCCGGTGTATCTCATCTATAAAAAGGGTGTCTTTATCTTCAAGATGCGTCAGAATGCCGATCAGGTCGCCGCCCTTTTCAAGGGAAGGGCCGGCAGTGGTAATGAGATTGCCCCCCATTTCATTGGCAATAATATGCGCAAGCGTGGTTTTTCCAAGGCCCGGAGGTCCATGAAAAATAATATGGTCAACCGCTTCATCTCTTTTTATGGCTGCTTCAATTGCAATTTTAAGCGCTTCCACGACTTCTGTCTGACCCACATAGTCTGAAAAATGTTCAGGCCTCAAAGAGAGTATTTCCGGTTCCCTGTCCACAGGGAGACATGAACCTTCAAGAAGTCCCGGGTTGTCGGAAGAATGTTTTAATATATCGTTCATGATTTTTGACGCTTTATCGGGTTAAAAATTTTCTCCGCGATATACTTCTTCAAAGAGTTCTTCAGGAGTTGCGATGGCGCTGTTCCGTTTCATGGCTTGGGCAACCATCTTTTTTGCGTCGGTTATCTTGTGCCCCAGTTGAATAACAAGTACATCCAAAACCTGCCTTGAAAAGTCTTCGACCACAGGCACTTTTATTTTTTCTAATTCACGGATCAATGCGAATTTATTCATCCGGCCTTCAAGGGTGGCAATAATTTTACGGGCCGTCCGGTCGCCGATGCCTTTTAATTGTTTAAGCTTATGGATGTCTTTCGATTCTATGGCCCGCGCGATGTCACGGACCGGTACGTTCAGAGCCTTAACCGCCTTGAGGGGACCGATATCTTCTACAGAAATAAAATATTGAAAAAATTCTTTTTCGACCTCGAGATTAAAACCGATCAGTACCGGTTTTGGCTGCCGTTCGGTCTGTTGATAATAAATATAGAGGGAAACCGGGTCACCGACTTTTTTTGCCCTGAAGGTTTCCATTACAACTGCCGGAAGCAGAACTTCATATCCGACTTGATTTGCTAGAAGCAGTATTCTGTCGCCCTCTTTTTTTAAAAGTTTGCCTTCAAGATAACCGATCATGCGATACCGTTGGTTACGCTTTGTGCCGCGGGTTTTGCGACAGACCGTTATTATGGCGAAACAGGCCCAGAAGCGCTAAGCCCATTGCATCAGAGGCGTGATAAGGTTTAATGGGATCCTTCAAGTTTAACAGACGCCGAACCGCTTTTTCAAGCTGCATTTTGTTTGCATTTCCGTTTCCGGTCAGCACTTGTTTGGCTTCGCGAACCGGGACCTCTGTCACCGGCACGTCGACCTGGTATCCTGCAAGTAGAACAACACCGGTAACCTTTCCCAATGTTATGCCGGCTTTTGGAAACTTTACCATGGAAAAGATGTCTTCCACTACCATAAGGTCGGGTCTTTCATCCTTTAATAGAATGAGAAGATTTGAGAAGATTTTATCGAGACGGCCTGGCAAAGGAAGGTTTTTTGAAGTATTGATACTGCCGAAGGAAAAGCCTTTAACTTTAAGATCCGTTCCCTCGACAATTCCAATACCGGTTGCAGAGAGACCTGGATCTATACCGATAACCTTTATCATGTAATGCTCTTTTCCGGATTCCGGGTAATGATTATGTGTAACCCTCGAGCTTGTTTGGAATGGATTTTTTTAAAGAATTAAACGGGTGTAAATCAATACCAACAGGCGTGATTTACACCCGAACCAAACGATTACGATTTTATTTTTTTGCATCCGGCAACCGGCGACTCGAATACAGGAACCCGCATTAATGAGAAATCCCCTTTAACTTTTTTTTAGCGATCTGGGCTTCATTGGATTTTGGATATTTTTTAATCAGTTCTGTAAAGATCAGACGGGCATTTGCTTTATCTCCCAGGTTAAAAAAGGAAAAGCCCTGCTTTAACAGCGAAGCCTGCACCTTATTCCCCTTGGGATATTTTTCAATGACCTTCTGGTATTCTAAAATGGCTTTTTCATACCATTTTTCATGATAGTAGGTTTCACCGATCCAGAATTGTGCATTGTCGGCATTTTTAGAATTTGGATATTTTTTTATTAATTTTTGAAATTTTTCCAGGGCCGAATCATAGTTACCCTGATCAAATGCTTGTTTTGCCGAATGATAAATTGCATCTTCTGAAAAATTGTTTTCAGCGCGCTCATGGGTTTTTATACCCGAAGTCTGTCCCGCTGTTACATCGGGTTCCGTGGACTCAAAATTCAGGTATTGCTCAAGACGTGCGATACGGCCTTTATTTTCATTTGAAGTCCGGTCTATTCTGTCCAACCGGATTTCTTTTTTTTCATATGAGTCTTCAGAAGTCTTTATTTTCTGTTTTATTACATATTCCGTCTCTTCGAGCCTTCCACTTAAAATTTGGATTTCTTGTCTCAGGCTTTCGATCATGGCACGCTGCTCGGCAAATTTACTTCTCAGATTTTGATTGCTTTGTTTCTGGGCATTTAATTGGGATGCCAATTCTTTGTTCTTTTTTTGAGATTCAAAATAACGCTTTTCCATCAAAGCCTGGCGATTGTCGAGGGTAATCACATCCCGCTGCAACGCACAGCCGCATAAAATTATCATGCACAAAAAAACAACTATCGGTGTAATTTTCATGGCAAAATTAAACACAAGGGGATTTGCCCCATTTTGTTTTATAAGGGGTTACGGTTCGAAATCAATTTGTTTTTCCCGCTTAAAGCGGGATACAATTTTCGAAACGTTTAGTTTATTGTAAAGTGACCTCTCCGGTTCTTTGCCCAGGCTTCTTCATTATGGCCGGGGTCCACAGGGCGTTCTTCGCCATAGCTTATACAGTTAAGTCGTGATCCTGCAATACCGAGATCCATCAGGAAGGTCTTGGCACTTGCAGCACGCCGATCACCCAGCGCAAGGTTATACTCATTTGTACCCCGCTCATCGCAGTGTCCTTCAATGGTTGCAGTCACATCGGGATTGTTTATCAGCCATTCCGCTTTTTTCTTCAAAATTACCTGTGCCTCGGCAAGCAGAACGGAACTGTCAAATTCAAAAAATATATCTTCATTTAAAAACAGGTTTCGGGCAGCGGCCTTACGTTCCGCTTCTTCCTGAAGGCGTAGCTCTTCGATGGCCTGTTGCCGTACCAACTCTTCCTGTTCTGCTTTCTCTGCCGCCGCTTTGGCTGCCGCTTCATCTTCGGCCTGTTGCGTTAAAGAAGTTTCAGACCGGATGGTTTTTTTTGCACATGAAACGGTGAACAGTAATCCGGGGATTACAAGTACCATGGCCAAATGTATTAATAAGTTTTTTCGCATTTTTTCCTCCTGTTAATTGGGTTTGTAAATTTTGTGCTTTTTATCAAAAATTTTTTATTAATTATTAACCATTCTGGGTGACCAATCCGGTTCTGTCTGCTCACCCTTCAAGACAAGTAATCGTCTCTGGTCGGTTCCATAAGCAGTCATAACATAGATTCTGGAAGG
>CAZDAB010000235.1:0-5405 GCA_964502855.1 uncultured Desulfobacteraceae bacterium
ACGGGCGCAATGTCTTTTCGCTCTCCTTGAGTCCAAAAAGAACTTTACAACCACAGCTTGCCCATTGTACTCACCGGAACATACCAGCCGTTTGCCCGGCAAAATTCGCAAGATCCGGCTACAGGTCAATTCAATATGCCGGTTATCGGATTCCAGAAGTACTCGAAATGGGATTTCCAAGCTGCGCCCGGAAGCAGAGAGATAAGAACTGTCTGCAATACGAACACCATTCAAAACGCTTTATCCTTCTTTTTCGTCAAGTGATACTGAGAATGCTTGCGAATTGAGCGCAAACACTGAGTCATGTATTGCTTGACCTGCTAATGTGGAATACAGATGGTAATTTTCGACTGGCTATTGACCATTAGAATTTTCTCCGATTAATACATTAAAAAATCCGGGAGTAAAATTTCAGCTCTTCTCAGATTGAATCAGTTTATTTTTTTGCTCTGCGACGCCGGTGTCTGGCGATATCTTCCGGGTAAAGATGTGGATAATACTTTCTCCACCGCTTGTGAACCCAAAACCATTGCTCCGGATATTTCCGAACCATTTTTTCGATAGCATCTGTCATGATTTGAGTATTCGACCTCAAATCCGCACTGAGATCACCGGTTCTCTTTAAAACCAGAGGCGCTTCTAAGCTAATGGTGAATGCACCATCCTCATTTCTGGTACAAAAACCGGGTAAGATCGGGCTGTTACATCGCATGGCCAATAGGGATGCGACAGGTGTTGCGGTCACGAATTTATTGAAAAATTTAAGCTTTACTCCAAGAGAGCTTTTTATCCCCTGATCGATCAATATCGCAAGTATCTTACCGTTACGCAAGGTTTGAGTCATTTCGGGCAGAGCGTCATCTTTATAAACAACTCTACTCCCAAACCGAGTCCTGAGTCCATGAATCCATCGATTAACCATTTTGTTTTGAATTTGTTTGGCGACAACGGTGAGCGGCGTCTTGAAATACAGCGGCCAAAATAACGGCACAATTTCCCAGTTACCCAAATGTGCAGTAATTAAAATTGCTCCCTTATTGTTTTGCATGGCATTCAATAAGTGCTCTTCACCCCTTATTTTAACTTTTTTTAAGATATCATCCCTGGAAAAACAGATCATCTGACAAATTTCCAGAATAGTAATACCCAGGTTTTGAAAAACGCGTTTGGAAACTTTTTTAACTCGCTCGGGCGGCAATTCCGGATAGACAAATTTCAAGTTACTCTTGACAATCCGTCGATGCCTTACATCTATACCGTACATAAGCATCCCTAATACCCTCCCGATGCTTGCAATACGCTTATGGGGGACACTTGCGATAAAAGTTGCAGATTTTCCGAGCAATCTATTGGTCTCCTTGAATGGTTGTTGAATATATTTTTCTATCATTTTAAGTGTAAAATGCCTAAAGTGAGCTAAAGTGAGCTAAAGTTAAGGAATTTAAGCCAATTATATTTTAATGACAGCGCGTTAGCGCTACCTCAACTTTAGGCACTTTAGGTCACTTCAAACTTTAGGCACTTTTAAAAAGGCTTCGGTAACATTTCCATTGATAAGAGTTATGTCGAGTATCTAACTAACTTACTTATAAGAGCTGTTCGCAGGCTTTAAATACTTTAGATACACTTATTTTTTTCATGCAATCCCTGTGCTTACAAGACTTTAAATAACAAGGTGCGCATTCCAAGGATTCCTCTCTCACCACAAGACTCTTCTTGTTTTGAGGTCCGACATAAAACGGATCAGTGGGACCAAAAAGCCCCACTACAGGAATATCCAGACAAGACGCCATATGCATAACACCTGAATCAATACCCACAAACAAGCTTGCTCCTTTTATAACCGAGCAAAGACTGCCGAGGCTGATTTTACCTGTCAGATCCAGAAAATCCATGTCCTTTTCACGGTCCTTTTTCTCTAAAATCCTTATTATCTCACTGTTGTATTCTTGATTGTCCATACCCCCCACAAGAACAGCGGAAAATCCATATTTTTCTTTTAGCAGAAGCATTAATTCTGCAAATTTTTCTTTTTGCCAGGTCTTGGTAAGCCTTCTTTTAGACGTGCCCGGAGAAATGATAACAAATTTTTTCGGCAGGCTCAGATTGCTTCTGCTCGTATTCACGTTCAAAAGCCCAACGTAATTCTTTTTTGCGACGGTGACGTTCAGACGTTTTAACAGCTTGACATTATTGTACCAGCTGTTATGGCCTTCAATATTTTCTTTTATATTAAGACACCAGTCCCATGGAAAATAAGAAAATCCGGCCTTGATTTTTGCTCTGCTTAATGCGGTCAACATCAGGCATTCTTCAGATCTTGCAAGAGATATCAACAGGTCATAGTTGTTCTTCCGTATGTTTTTTAAAAGCTTGATTTTAGCTGTCAGGCCACTTTTTCGAGGGATTACCCTGTCAACGAACGGTGATTCAACAAGGAGTTCTTGCAGATACGGTTTAACCAAAGAATGAATAGCTGCATCCGGATGGTTTTCTCTTAGGGCCTTTAATAGCGGCAGGGAAAAAATCAAGTCCCCAATCTGATTCAGATGTACAATACATATTTTTTTAAACCGCATGATCCACTATTATAAAAAAAAGTCGTCGTCTTGTATTTCTTCCAGTTCATCAACGCTTTTATCTGAATGTATAAAATTTTCAATCCACCAGTTGACGTGATGATAAAAGCATCCCACAACATTGCATTCCTTCTCAGCATTAAAGACAGCAATAGAATGGGTTAGGTTTTGTAATGTTTGATCAAAATTTTCTTTTCCCGTATATCCGTTAAATTCTGCAAGTTTGGCCTTTTCAACTCCTCTGAACGCCGGGCAGTGAAAAATTCCGGACGGCGTGACCACCGTGTTGAAAAACTGCAGATGACATATTTTGGGCTGCCTTTTCAGCTCATGCACCTTATTATCCATCATTGCCCGTAAATTCACACTTTCAAGGACCTTTATTTTATTGTCTGCAGCTCGTTTTGCATCATGAAAATTATTTTTAATATGTTCTATAATGTGTTGTTCTTTTTCTCTGTCAATGCTGTCTAAAAGAGTTTCTTTCTGAGATTCTGGAAGTCGTATCAGACAGGGTTTAAAAGAAATATAATCAAAGCCGTACGTTCGGGCCAATCTCACGGCGTCGGTCATTTCATGGATGTTCGGGTAAAGTTTCTGTCCGTTTAAATGTAATCCTTCCCACATAATAACGAATGAATATCCCAGGGAAATATTCGGATTACTCATTTTCACTTCTCGCGCACTATGGAGTATGTCATGTAATGTCACATGGGTTTTGGGCCTGTGAAGTTTGACAAAGGTTTCTTGACTTGCAGCATCCAAAGACACCCTTATCCAGTCATGCTTTTCCAATAAAGCTGCAACTTTTGCAGTGCGACCAAGCCTTGATCCGTTGGTTACGATACCCAGCTGCAACCCTATCCTCTTTATATATTTAACAATCTCACCAAAATCTTTGTGAAGGGTGGGTTCTCCCCCTCCCAAGAGTATAACGGATAACAAACCCCGGGATTTTAGGGTGTCTAAACTATGTTTTACATCCTCTATATCTAAGTATTCTCCGGTATTGATGATTTTTGAATCAACGCAGTGCGGACATGAAAAATTACAGGCAGACGTCAAATCCAGGTTTATGGATATCGGGGCCAAATTGGGGAGCGAATGGCCGGCACCCGTTGTTCCGGCATTTCGTTGCCAGGTTATATATTTCTTAAGGCTTTCTATGGCCGAGGATTGCCTTAGCTTGGAACTGAAATCATGTTCTTTGTGCTTTAGTTTTTTCATATTGATCTCTCAACTTATTTCACAACAATTATAAATTTTTTTTAACAGAGCCATATTGCTCATAATATGTGCTTTACCAATAAGCGGTTCCCGTTTATCCCTAACTGCCGAAATAAAATCTTGCACCGATAGTTCTAAAGGATCTCTTATCTTCAGGGTTTTATCTGAATACTTAAAAAAAATATCATAGATATCGAGATCCAGGAGCCGATGAATAATCTTATCATTGAACCCATATGAAAAACTGCGCGGTGGAAGAATTGTTCTTACAAGCTCAATCATAACCTCACAATAACCGGTGGTAAAGATATAATGAAACTGTGTTATTATTCTTTCTTTATACACTTCGATACTCAGATTGCGAATTTCTCCATCACCAAATACAGTATACAGAATGCTCAAGGCGTGTGGAACAGATTCTAAAATCATCTCTTTTCCGGAAACTATGGGAGACAGTCTGATAAAAAAAGTTTTGACTTTTTGATAATCGATTGGACCGCAAAGTTCTTCATAGTATGGCAGTGAAAAAGGCCATTGAGAATTCATTGCTATTTTCAGGTTATTGCTTTCGGCCGTTTCAAAGATATTTTTAAGCAATGAATTTATACCAATATCATTTTTATCCTGCCAAACAAATGGTTTCTCGCAAAATATATGCACTCCTTCTTTAACACATTTTATCAAATATTCATAGTGAGTCAGTGCCGGAGAAGCGATAACAACCGCATCGGGTCGTTCTCTTTTCATCATGCGGTTAAAATTCGTATAGTAAGTGGCATGGATTCCATATTGTGTTAGCATAGAAGAAGCACTGGAGGCTGTTTTTTCAGATGTTCCCAGAACCGATACCACAGTTGACCCGTTTTTTTGGAAATATTTTCCGATATATTGACCGATGCCGCTTTTGTTTCTTCCGGCGCCGATTATTGCTGTCTTCACTGTGCGTTGCCTTTTGCCCCTATTTGTAATCGGGCTTCTTTAAAGCATCTTTTCTCCCAATACACAACGGCTTTTTATCCAAGATGGTTGTTGTAATTTTATGCCTGAATTTTAACGAGTTATAAGATTTTTTTCAGGCCCTGGGAATAAAACACCACACAACTTTCTTGACACACTTCCTCCATTTATCTATAGTCATATGACTTAAAAATGAAAATTATTTTTATATAGAAATCAGGATATTATAATTTAATAAATGAACTTTCATGCATCAAATTAAAACATATGATTCATATCATTTTGGATCATCATCAAATATAGCCAACCAGCAACTAAAACAACTCATCAGATTCTTTAATTTACCCAAAAATAGTGTTAATTCAGCTCTTGGCGGAAGAACTTCCATTACAGTTACCCGGCTTCAAGGCATAGGATCTGTAGTTATTAAATATTATAGACGGGGAGGAGTTATTCGATATCTGATCAAAACACGATATCTCAAATGTGGAAAAACGCGTTGCCAGATTGAATATGAGCTGTTACAGAAAGTCAGAAGTTTAGGCATAAATGCCCCTGAGCCGGTTGCCTTTGCTTATAGAGGCCGTCTGTTCTATCAATGTTGGCTGGTAACCCGAGAGATCCAAGATCATCAAACACTTG
>CAZDAB010000236.1:0-5392 GCA_964502855.1 uncultured Desulfobacteraceae bacterium
CTATTTCATCTGAGACTTCCTCTAAATCCTCAACCTCTTCTAAAACTTCATCTTCATTTAAATCCCCGACTTTTTCTAAAACCTCATCTTCTTCAAGTTCATTAACTTCTTCAACCTCTTCAATACCCCCATCGACCTCGCCTTCTCCGGCAATATCATATGGGAATTCTCCTAAATCGTTAACCTTTTCAAACCTTTTGGAATCATCAAGGGGCCCTTCGGTTTTATGATCCGTTTCTGACAGCCCGGGAGAGGACAGACCCACCTTTTCCGATAATCCCTTGATAAGGCCCTTCAACTGATCCAATTTACTTAAACTGTCCTTTCCAACTTTTTCTTCAACAGCCATTGACCCGGATACGGTTTCATTTGCCAGCCTTAGGATATCCATTATCTGATCTAATTTAAGTGTCCCATCGGGTTGTAAATCATATCCGAACTCATTAAGAATCTTATCCTTTGCATCATCTAACATTACAAAGATATTGTCCGGTCCTATTTTTATCCCTTCTGGATTTCCCCCTTTATCATAAAGCTTTTTAAAATCAGCGTTAACAGAAGATCTTAGGTTATTCAGGTTTTTCCGTTTTTTCTTTATTTCTTCAGGACTTACACCTGTATCCCAAAGTATTTTTATCAGCTCTTCATTGCCTATCTCACCAACCGATTCAACTGGATCCTCATTGCTATAAAATTGTCTTATATGGTGGACATATCTATATTTTAGGGTGTTCTTATTTATGTGTTTAAGGCTTGATATAGCCTGATCGATACCTTCCAAGGTTAGTATGGAAGCCATAGGAATCTCCTTTTCAAACTCTTCATTTATGAGCCTGTTGATTAATGAGGATTTTTGTTCAAGATCAAGGCATGCGAAAAAAATAACCACAGGCATATATTTGATATTCCGAGGATTATTTTTTGAGCATAACGCAGAGATTGTGCGAAAAGACTATTAATCAACAGACTCATTTATAGGTTCTGCAAAACTCATTCCATTTAATGGATCATAACTGGTATATATTTTGCATAATTTTATTTAGATAAACTAATTATTGAAAGGCGTTCTGTTTCTTATATGCATTTTATATCAGTTAGTTATAAATTTTAGAGACATGGTTTTATTCCCGGTATTATATTTATTAAGCAAACCTTCTATATTGCAAACTAAAAAGTCGGTGTTGGAAAAACCACTACCGCTGTCAATCTTTTAACGAAATTGGCCATGACTGAAGAAAATCCTTACGGGTCGACTGTGACGTACAGGTTCATGCAAATTAAAACATGGGGATCAACAAAATAAAAATAAAAAGGAAGGTCAAATGGCACAGGTTACCGACAACAGTAAAAATAAAGTGCTCAACATATTTGATAAGATTCTTATTAAGCATTTAGAACGTTTGATCGGCAGCAGCTATCTGTTTAGTGAGCTGACCATGAATTCTGCAATCATATCATGCCTTATTCTTCTAATAGAACGTGAAAAAGAGATGGAAACTTTTCCTTCCGACTCATCGACTCGGTATACTTTTCAAACATTAATCAGTGAATTGGAAGAAATGGGCTTTGAAGCGAACCGTGAGGTAAATATTGTTGTCCAGGATATGATCGAAAAGAGTTATATCAATGTTGATGATGAATATTTTATCCCGGGAGAGCCTGCCACAAGCATGGTCAAACTTCTTGATCGGACTTTCCCGGGTATGCCTGGAATGAATCTCATCGCCTACTTCATTCAGACCATGGGTGAGGTTAATTCCGGACGAAAAGATCTGGATTCAGCGACAAGTCAATTTGATCAAATGTTAAACATGCAGGGCGTTCCTTTGAATAAAGAACACCCCGATTCATATCCGGCAAAGGTTTCAGATCGATCAGAGGATCAGGGATCTCAAATAAAAAGGTCGAGCATTCTGGGTCGTCAAAAAGTTGACAGCCGGCATAAGGACTCCCGGGTTTCCCCGTCTGCTCCTAAAGTCTTATCTTTAGCTGCTTATGAGAGGAAGCTCAGGAAGCTGGATTTTGGTAAGTCTTTTCCCGAGGAAGATGAAATAGATAAAATTACTCCGGATACGGATAATCACATTGAATCTGAGGGACAAGAGACAAAAGTAAAAGATGTTGAAACCAAACCACACGTTGATATTGAGTCAAAAAATATGGACACCTTGTCTGAGGCACCCTCAGAACAGTTGGCAAAAACGGACAAGGATATGCAAAGCCTGACTGAGGAAATAGCTGATACAAACATACCCGAAGATGATTCCACATCTTCCATCGAAACCACTTTGCAAGACAATAAACCAGTTGAGCTAAATAAAGACCAGTTTATTAAAAAGAATATTGCAAAAACAAAAGAGACAATGATTGATGAACCGGATACAACTCCTGAAAAAAACAATTCGCTTAAAATCGTTGATTCCATAGAAAGTCAGATTGCAGCTTTTGAAGAAGACCTTGCACTTGAATGCCCCCTATGTAAACAGTCGAAAGTCCAGGCCGAAGAGACTACAATGGGAAAAACTTTTTATAGATGTTTATCTAAGAATTGCAATTTTATTAGCTGGGGGAAGCCATATCATATTTTTTGCCCGCAATGTAACAATCCATTCTTAGTAGAAACTTCCGACAAAGCTGGAAAAACTATCCTAAAATGCCCGAGATCAACATGTAGATACCGGCAAAACCTTCCTTGGGAATTGGAAGAAAATAATAAAGAAAGGATTAACTCGGCATCTCAGGGAACCAATAAAGTAACTCCAATTTCCAGAAAACCCCGCAAAAGGGTAAAAAAGAGAAGGGTTGTCCGCAGAAAAAGGTAGACCTCAAATAAAATCGAATAATTGAATTTTTTCAATCAGTTATGCATTTCTAATGATTGCCGTTCTTTCAACTTCCGCTCCAAACCGTTCAGCCTTGTAATGTCCCTGATTACCATAACCGCCCCAAAGACTCTTCCTTCACGGTCTTTCAAGGGTGATCCGGTCAACAGTGCGACCTGGTTAGGATGGTCCTGATGCCTGCATTCGGTACGAAACTCTCCGACACTGTTATTCGCTTTTAGAATCTCTTTTAAAACATTTAGGCACGATTTACTGCATGAAGTTTCAAATTCTGTAAAATTTTTTCCAATGATCTTGCACGCGGAAATATTGCATGTGTCTTTTATTGTCTCATTAACTTCCAGCACTCGCATATTATGATCTACAGTAATGATTGCATCTTGTAAACTCCTGAATATGGCATCCAGATTGAGACGGTATCTTTCATTTTCTGCCTCCATCCGGTTCTTTTCTTCTATAATCGTTTTGTGGCGAAGCGCTTGTGAGGTAACCCTCAAAAGCGTTTTCTTTCGAATAGGCTTGGGAAGATAATCAAAAGCACCAAAACGCACCGCATCAGCGGCAGTTCCGATATTCGGTTCTCCGGTTATCATGATTACCGGACACTTCATATCCCTGTTCTTAATTTCCCGCAGGATATCGGTTCCTGTCTGGCCTCCTAAAATTACATCTGTTATCACAAGATCGAATTCATTTTCAGAAAGCGCTTTTATACCGGAAGAATAATCCTCTGCGGTCATTACCTCATGTCCTTCATTTGACAGATGGGTCTTGAATGCAAACCGTATGCTTTCTTCGTCGTCGACGATTAAAATCCTCGACTTCATCTATTCCTCCAACTTATTGATTTATTTGGCTCCGCTAATTCCCCTATAAAACGGGAGAATACTAAAATAGTTGAGTTTATTGTTAACTCTGCCTTATTCTATTATATCTCATCTGTCTGCAACATATGTGCCTATTATAAATAATTTCTGACGATTTGTACGGATACGTCATAAGCTGACATAATATCAATAAGATATGAACTTGTTAATGATAAGACAAGGTCTTTTGAATTTGAAATTAAATTGAGTGAAATTTAAGGAGAGAATCTCTGGCAAATTATTGACACATATAAACAAAATGTTGACAAATGAATCTCACGAAACACATAATCAAATAAATTGAAATGCGATTTTAAAGCCGGATTGTCACCCGCTTGACAAAGTTTCCTTTCTTTAAAGCCCATTACGATATTTCCTTATGTAAAAAATCATTGATACGGGCGATATAGGTACGGGTTTCTTGCGGTAATTTTTCGGGGTGCCTTTCAACATTACCCATTCCCCAGTTATAGGCTGCAAGAGTAAGGGAAATATTGCCATCATACCTGTCAAGCAGCTTTTTCAAATAACAGGTTCCCGCCATAATATTTTCAACGGCACTATAGCCATTTTTGACGCCCAGTTCCTTGGCGGTTTCGGGCATAAGCTGCATAAGCCCCATTGCTCCTTTTGAGGAAGTGCAGTTTGCATCAAAATTACTTTCAGCTCTTATAACGACTTTTATTAAAACCGGATCAACATCGTATTTCTTTGAGGCATGATCAATGATTTTATCGATATCGGTTTGCGATTTGATCGCTTCTGTTTTTTGTAGAGTATGTTCGCTTTTTGACACAAAAGGCTCCATCTGATTTCCTATCCCAGAAAAAACAACCGATTCGAATGGAAATTCGGGAAATTCGCTTTCGCTATCACAGTCAGAAAGAGCATTGAATAAATAATTATTCATTTGGATTTGTACAATCTCTATCAGTTGTCGCAATCGGTCTCTTTCTAAAGGTAATACCGTATTATGCAAATCTCGGTCGGACCGGATGCCTTTCATCCTATTTGCCAGTAATTTATTAAATGATATCGGGCAGTTATACTTTATTAGCTCTATTTCGGATAACTTCTGTTTATTGATAGCAGCCGTATGAATACAAAACTCGATGTTTTTCCAGATAGTTAATGGTTCTTTCATCACCGATCTTCCAAGTGAATATCTTATCTCATTAAATTAATTCAAATAATACAAAATTCGTGCCAAAATAAAATCGCGGCGCAATTTTATACAAATTGGCTTCGCCGATTAAATAAAAAAGGCAGGATCTCTTGAAAGACCTGCCTTTTTTCGCCTTAACTGCTATTGGACTTTATTCAAGGCATTTTTTTGTCCGGTTGAGTCATCCCACTTAATTGAGCTGTAGTCCACCGAAGCGCTGGTTTCATTATGCATTAGCCACATTTGTAATGCACACTAAATTTATATAATTTAAGGCTTCCCCAAATGCCGTTGTTAACACCGGAGGACATCTTTTCTTTTTAATTTTTTTTCTTTTATGTTTGAAGATCCCCGGCTGAAAAGATGCACGCGCATCCGAGAAGCCTTTAAGAATTTATCGGTATGTTATCTTGGAAACTTTAACACACAATATCCGTTCCAGAAAGCTCATACAGACAAAAGCGGAAAATTATGGATGTAGGGACTGTTGGAAATTACAATTTGCACCGCCTGGCGAA
>CAZDAB010000237.1:0-5391 GCA_964502855.1 uncultured Desulfobacteraceae bacterium
GGTGGCGAATAAATCCTCGGAATATTAAATATATGCCTGCCTGCCCCGTAGGTCCGGCAGATCGTACTGGGGTGGTTATTTTTTTCACATGCCTTGATCTTGAACAAAAATCCTTATTTATGAATGAACACTATCCTACCAAAATTGGCCGTCTAGTCAATTACAAAAAAAGTTTAATTATCTGTTGTTCAAAATAAATTGTGTAATAGATTACATATTTATAGTGTAGTTTATTACACAACTCTTTAAAAAGTTTCTTTCAACATTTCTATAACTATGTGTAATATATATATTATCAAATGGTTATAGTTAGGCATGGCTTTTGCTTATCAGGATAACATATCCGTATCACCGAATACGTACCGGAAACCACGCACATTGCATGGACCGCTATCCCGAACTTTTCTTGAAAAATTTCAACCATTTTTATTTCGGTATAGAAAGCCGGTTCTTTGGGCGGGAATTTTTTACAATAAAAAAGAGCGAATCAAGCTTGTGAAAAATCAGGGGAAAATGTTTTCGAGTCCATCGATACTGCAGTAATACTATATATAGTTGTTTTTTGATTATTGACATACAATATATGGTTTGTTATGCTCTTAGATCAAAGAACAGATTTTTATAAAATATGATAAATTCGAAAAAAATCGAAATCTTCACGTTTAAGGTTTTAAGACTCAGATTTTGGTCGTTATAGTGTATGTTTTAACAGACCTTTGAAACGTAACCCCTTAAATTTAAAACCTTTGTTTAAAGGTCGCTTATTTGATTTTTTTTAAAAGACCGTCAACGTATAAGGGTGTGATAGGATAATGGAGAACGAGAACGATCACAAAATTTCTCAATTGATCGATCAAGGCACAGAAGACGAACACCTCAAAAAAGAAAAAGAGCTTCGCAAAGAAGATCTGATCAACATACTAAATTATGTTAATTTCCAAGACGGATCCATTCTAATAAATTTCAAACATGTCAAATATGACCAGATTATTTCACAAAGAGCAAAACCGCTTCCTTGCCTTGGGAATAAGTTAGAGTGTGTATGGGCAGAGCCCGACACACTTCAACAAAAGTCAACCGTTTATAAATTCAAGGAGATTCTCGTTCCCTGTGATAAAAAAGTTTTATTGATAAAACCAGATGAGATCAGCATAACAGAGAAGGGGGTCAATCTCATTCTTCCGGAAACCTGTTATGAGGTCGACTCACGGAAACAGATAAGGCATTTATGTAAAGGTATAAAAGCTCAGTTGATTCAAAACAGTGTGCTTTTCAATGGTGACCTTATTGACTTCAACGCGGCTTCCTTCCGTGTTGAAATAACGGCGGTATCTCCTCAGACCTTCCAATGGATTGATTCAGAATCCCCGGTAAATTTGATCTTTTCCAACGAACATGAAACGCTGTATTCAGGAGAATGCAGGATAGTAAAGCAAAACTTTGGTCAAAAAAAGAGAGCGTATGTTATTGAACCGTTAAGCCGTGAGATTCGAAGGTTTAAACAAAAAGAATTCCGGAGTACACGACAGGAACTGGTCCCGTCACCCAATATTATTTTTAGGCACCCTTTTACAAAAAAAAATAACAATCTTAAAGTGTTTGATATTTCCGGGTCCGGTTTTTCGGTGGAAGAAGATACATATAATGCGATTCTTTTTCCGGGCCTGATCATACCTGAATTGGAAATAAACTTTGCAAACAGTTTTAATATCAAATGTAAAGCCCAGGTTGTTTATAAAAAAATTGTGGGTGAAGAAAAGAAAAACAATTGGGCGAAATGCGGTCTGGCCGTACTCGACATGGAATTGGAAGACCACGGTAGACTTTCAGAGTTGCTCCATCAGGCAAAAAATAGGAGTTCTTACATTTGTAACATTGTGGATCTGGATGATCTTTGGAACTTCTTTTTTAAATCAGGTTTTATTTATCCAAAAAAATATGCGTTTCTTCAAGCAAATAAGGATAAAATTAAAGAGACTTATAAAAAACTTTACACCGAGAAGCCAAAAATAGCCAAGCATTTTATTTATCAAGATAAAAGTCGTATTCTCGGCCATATGGCCATGGTTCGTTTTTATGAAAATTCATGGTTAATCCATCATCATGCTGCAGACCGATCAGTCTCACTCAGGGCCGGCCTGGTTGTGCTGGAACAGATTGGCCGGTTTATAAATGATTCCCATCGGCTGGGTTCAATCCAAATGAATTTTGTTTTCTGTTATTTCAGGCCTGAAAATAAATTTCCCAGCCGTGTATTTGGAGGTGTAACCGGAAACACAAAAGATCCAAAAGCTTGCTCCATTGATACGTTTGCCTATTTTCATTATCAGAAAATTTTTTATAGCGAACTGAAGTTGTCGCAGCCCTGGGAATTAGTTCAAACCCAGCCTGAAGATCTTTTGGAGTTGAAAAATTTTTATGAGTATTCGTCAGGCGGTCTTATGTTGAATGCTCTGGAACTTGAACAGAGTTCCGGGAATCTTTCTGAATTGTCAAAAGAATATCATAAACTGGGTTTAAAAAGGGAACGGCACCTTGTTTCGCTGAAAAAAGACGGCAGGCTCAAAGCAGTGGTTGTGATAAATATTTCAGATATCGGTCTAAACCTTGCCGATCTGACCAGCACGATTCAGGTTATCGTCGTTGATCCGGATGATTTTACCAAGGAAATTTTCCATTTAATGGTTTCCGATCTCTCTGCAAAATTTGAGCAGAATGAAATACCGGTACTTCTTTATCCTGTTGAATATGCCGAAAACCATTCCATACCTTATGAGAAATTATATAATCTTTGGGTATTGAATATGCAGTATACGGATCATTATTTCAGGAATCTTAAAGGGTTGCTTAGAGGGGATAGCTAAATACCTATTTGTACCATCAGAATGGAAGAATGGAATGCTGGCCTCCGGCTCGGAGAGAATATTGGGAGAAAGGGCGGGAATAAACCATTTTAATTGTAAAAAAACTCCCTCAAACCCATTATTCCATTACTTCATCATTTTTACCCAGTGAAACTTTTTTTCTATTTCACCGGGGCCACTATTCCAAATGGGACGAAGCCCCTAAGTTCATATCTTGGTAACTCTATCCCGATTTTACCATAGGGATCGTTGGCAAATGCAAATCAACGCCTCACTTTTCACCTTCTTCTCCGATATATAGAATTGCTTCTGAGCCTATTACAATTTTTTTTGTTTCTCTTCTATTTTTTATTTTAACAATAGCGTAAGAATCTGTAGTTCTCAGAACCTTGCCACAGATAAGTTCTTTGCCGGAAGATGAATAAAAGCACACTTTGGCGCCGAATATAAATCCGGCATCCTTACCTTCATTGATAGAGATCTGCCCTTTAGGTTCGTTAATTTTCGTAACTTGTGCGGCACCGCAAATATCTTTAAAAGAGAGGGTTGCCAACAAAATAATCGTCAGTGCAACAAGGAATAATTTAATTTTTTTCATTAAGCCCTCATCTCGGTTATGCGAATTTTAGTGTATTCCAAAATTCCAGTTGGGGCAAAGCCCTTACGTCCTAATATTAAACCAATAGCTTTGACGGTACGAATTTAATTATATACATATCACATTTTTTCAGCTTATACAATATTGATGATCTCGTAAAAAGTCAAAATATTCAAAAAACGTCCTTGTAACCTATTGAAATAATAAAGGGCGAAATGGATAAAATGCCAATTTTCGGACTTTTTACGAGACCGTCAATATTGATGAACTCGTAAAAAGTCAAAACTGAGACGGCAAAGTAAAAATTTCAAGTTCAAGGCGTCGCGAATTTCGTGGAATGAGGCGTACTTATGTACGCCGCAGTGAACACGAAATGAAGCGCAACGCAGAAATTGGACTTTTTACGAAGCCGTCAATATTATAACCTTAATTCGAAATGTAAAATTGACATGATCATTACCGTTGGTTTCAGAACATTGAGTTATATTCAGGAACACGGCCAAAATGTTTTTTCCAAAACGCCGCTTATTTATTATCATAGATATTGACTTAAATTTCTATTTTGCTTATGAAAATTTATTTAAGCCTCAATATTTTTTTTAATTCTAAAAACGGAGTAACATATGGTTAGAACGGAAATATCACTTTTTCTCAAAAATGTTCCCGGAGAGCTTGGAAGACTGGCGTCGCTGTTTTTAAATGAAAATATCAATATTGATGCGCTTACCATACAGGATGCATCGAGCTACGTGAAGAATCTTTTCGAAGCCAGGGGGAAATCATTAAAGCGCATTGCTTCCGTTGCCAGCTATAACTCAATGCGAAAAGACTCGGCCGAGTTTGCCCTGATTCGGCTGCTGGTTGACCAGACCGACAAAGCGATCAATCTGCTGTCAAAAAATGACTACATTTTTGATATCATGCCGGTCATGACCCTTGAACTTGACAACAGACCGGGTTCACTGGCTGCAGTGGCAAATAAGTTCGGAGAGGAAGGGATTAATATTAACTATGTTTACGGAACGGTTTCGTCAGCGGATGAAAAATGCCTTTTTGTATTTTGCCCGGAAGATATCGACCAAGCAGCTAAGATTTTCAAAGCATAATAAAATCGCTTTCTGTCTGAACCTGCCTGTGTGTATACACGGAGAGAGGTTCAACGCACAGGCAGGCGAGGCTTTATCAAGCTTGGCCATTAAAACTCGACAGCGAGCTGTGTGGTAATCAGATCCCTTTCATCATCATTCTCGAATTCTCCATGAAGATATTCGAGAGACAGGGATGTATTTTCAAACAGGCTATAAGAGACTGCCGCGCCATACTGATCTTCGGGAAGAACATCGCCGAGGTCGTCGCCGCCTTCATACTTGACGGCAACTTCCAGACGATCCGTTGCCGCATAGGCAAGTTCGATATTCCATGTCTCGGGCTGAATTTCCTTTCCGTTGTCAAAGGACAATTCTCCGGCTTCAAATTCATCAAGGGCCCCGAGATATTCACACTCAAGGAAGAGTTTATCCATAAAAGATATACTTAAAAAGGCGCTCAGACCTTCTACATAATCTTTGATATACTTGTTACCTCCAGCATCTTCGGTTATTTCGTCTCCAAGGCCGTCGGTATCCGCAATATTGCTTATGTACGACACACCGGCCCGAATACCGAAATTCGAACTGAGTTTTTCGGGAACGGAAAATGAAGCACTGGCAACATAGGTCTCTATATGATTATCTTCTCCCACTTCATCGATGTCTCCGTTAAACGCACTTACGGAAACATCCATCCATTCATTTTTACATCCCACAGTCAGGGCGCTTTCCCGGGTCTCTCCAAGCTCTAAGGTTAAAGGATCGCTGATAAAATGACTTTCAAAATTGCCGAAGGGAACATAGAGCTTGCCCACATTCAGATACAGGGGCACCACATCCT
>CAZDAB010000238.1:0-5366 GCA_964502855.1 uncultured Desulfobacteraceae bacterium
TTTATGAGTTTGTATGATGTAGTCGCTGATTATTCATGGAGCTATTGAATCGAAAAAACTCCCCGACCTCTCAATTGGTTATCAGAGCAAATCTTATGCCACCAGCTCGTGAGCAGTTGTCGGCTAATTGTTTGCCCTCAAATCTTCTTTTAATTCCATGATCCTAAATCCAGAATCCAAAAAGAAAGTGGATACTTTTTACCCATAGAAACGATTGGACCCTTCCAATCTGGATATTTAGTATCCACCTTCTGGTTCTTCGTGGCAAGGAAAAATTGCTATGAATATTCGATGTTCTCAGCCCCGGGTATAAATGTCTTAATGGCTTTGAGTTCATTAAGCATAATAGGCCTCCAGTCGATATGATAAAATATTTCAGTTCCAAAATAGGACTTGGGCTTAAAGACGGCGACATACAGAGCCGGCTCATCCGGATAGTGCTCTATCCATAAGGTCTCATCGATTTTTAAATTAAAATCCCTGTATATCCTTTTGCCCAAGCTTTCGGCACAGGTTGTTCTGAAGATGCCTTCCCCGGTTTGTGTCGCAATAATGACGTAGGGTCTAAGGTACTTGACTTCCGGCCGGTCTATTGAAAAATCGATGATTCTCAACCACCAGGAGCAGGCGCATTTACCAACAGTTTCCTGTGAACCGTCTTCATGCCGTTGCAGGCGATATGTACCGTCGAAAAGAATCAAGATATCTTTACACCCCAATTCATAAATGCTTTAAAAAAGACTCATCTGACGATCTTCCTTCTTTTTCCAGCCCGTTATCGGCCCTTTTCGAATTTCAGCAAAAACACCGGGTGCAAGTTTCGCATGACGGGCCCAATCCAGCATGATCTTGGCAATGGTTTCGGCAGTGCTATTCTTCCAGTTTGTGCCGAGATTCTCACAAAGTTCAAGACCAAGCTTTAAAAGCGTATTGCCTTTAACTTTATGTGATTCAAGTATTTCTATAAAGCTTGAAAATGAAGTCAATTGCAAAGCACCTTGTGCGAACAAGAGAGGGCGTCTATCCGGATGTGATACGAACTCTTCTCCTTTTGGCAGCACTTTTATCAATGGAGTCTTTCTTGCAATAAACCCCAGATCTTCCAATGTTGCAAGGGCTCTAAAAATCGTGCTTTTTCTCAGGCCTTTCCAATTCACTCTTCCGTCCCCATGAAGGGCTCGAACAAGCCTTATGGCGATATCTTCAACAGGGGCGTACTGAATCTTCGGAGTTTTAGCGCCACGTCTTTTAGGTAACAACAGGTAACGCTCGCGGATTTCCGTTGCAGGATCAAAGCGAATGAGTTTTCGATTTTTTTTGTCGAAAAGAGCCAGATCGGCAGTGTCCATCCATTCTGCCAGGATACGGGCGGAATTTAACCAGCCTTGTCTGGTTTTCGAAATATAGACGCACCAAGTCTCAAGCAGTTTCGCAACGCTGTCTATGGTCAGAACATTCTTTTGTTCCAGAGCTTTCAAGAGCCGTTTGATCCTACGGTTAGCTCTGAGCCTGTCTCGCAGATGACTTCGCAATACACCCACAACATCACGGGACGTTGGGGGAAGTTTTATCTGCAAGGAGGCCTTGCCCTTTATCATTTTAACAAGTCCGAGAGAATCCATGTCGTTCGCGATCCTGAAGAAAATCTTTTCCGGCAAACCGTGTTTATTAAAATCGGAAACATCCAATGTGCCGTCAGCCGAATGAAGGATCTTTACAGCCTTTATAACATTCCCGGTGCCGGCACCAAGGATATAATTATCCCAATTCGGCAATAGGTCTGCGTTCAGGTAATCGCGAAAAATATCTCCGTAAACGTCCATGGTGTTGCCGATGTTTACGATCAACCCCTGCTTGATTAAATTTTGTACAATTTGAGGTTCAAATATGGGTCTCGATTCTTCAAGACGCATGGGTGCAGACCTGGCAATCTCAAGTAATGAGGCGCTCTCTCTATCTGACAGCTTCTGTAAGTCATGCTGAAAAAATTCTTCAATGCTCAGAAGATTGCCAGGGATATCTATCTGTGGTATTCTGGATTGCCTGGCAATTTTCACATGAAAACAAAGTATTTTCAGCAGCCAAGGATATCCTTGTGAAAATTCGACAAGAAAAGATTGAAGATCTTTTGTTAAGGTTTCACCCAAATCCTTACCGAGCTTTTTCAAAAACGCATCAATTTCGGTTCTGGAAAAAGTATTCAAAATCATATTTTTGCTGTTATCCGTAACCGCCCCAAGCAGTTCTCCGGAAAAGTCATGGGTCGATAAAATAAGATCCTTATTCCACGAGAAACAAAGAACTAGGTGGGTCTGTTTTTCGCATATTTTCAGAAACAGATCTTTAATCGGTTTCAGCACATCAGGCAGAAGAAAAATGTTCTCGAACTGATCAAAAAAGATGAACAGTAGTTTGCTGTGGGATTCGAGAATTTGCCCGATGTCAAAAATTGCTTGTACTGCACTGTCTAACCCTGTTGTGGATTTTGAAAAATCCGCTTCGGTTAGTATGCCGCCGAAGTCTCCGAATTTTTTGAGAGTATAGTCTATTATACGATCAAGGAACCTTGAAGACGATGCGGTGCGTGAATCTATGGCAACGGCAAAGTGTCCCATTTTTAGCAGACGTGCAACACTTGCAAGGACCACCGAACTTTTCCCTAATCCTGAAGGGGCTTCAAACACGATGCCGCGATGTGGCGTCTCCTTATTTATGAGTTCTGCCGCAAAGGAATCGAGTTCTTTAAGCAAGGGTCTTCTGCCCACGAAATACTCTGGTGGCGCCGGGAATTGATACTCGAAGCATCCGGAACCTCCCCGGATCTCGACAATTTCATCTTCATCTTGAAACAGACCCGGCTGGAGAACCGCCATGCCTCCCACAGTAATGTTGTCAAAATCGTTAAGCTCCGGATACAGTTTTGTCAAATAACCCAGTGTGGATCGATTTAATACAGGAATGCCGCTGAAGTTAAAAATAGCGATTCGACGGGGGGGTCTTTTGCCTTGAGAGGCGATCGGTTGGGCCCAGAACACTCCTTTTTCGGTATAAAGCAGAAAACACTCACCCGGTTTTCCCATATTCCGGGATATATGTTTTGCAGCCGTATCCGGACTCCCACCTTCCGGAATTCCTGAAATTGCTTTCAGAACTTCGCCTTCCTCATAAAGAAGTGCTGTGACTTGAGGATTTCCTTCTATATGCTCTCGATAAAATTCCCTGGCACAAAGGTCGATCCCGGGAAGGGCGATGAGGAGGCCGTGGCAACGTTTGTCTTTGTGCCATCTCGCCATATACTTGCCGTAAAATGCCTGAAGCCTGGAAACGGATACGGCTGTTTCATAAAACTTACAGTCAGCAAAAAGGGGGGCGCCGGTTGCGTTATGTTTCCCCGCAATATCGATTTCCATTTCATCGGTGTCTGCGTGCAGGATGCGGTCGATGCTGTACCCATAATGATGCAGGACTTGAATCATCATTGCTTCAAACAACTTGCATCGTGATCGGGCCCTCGCCTGTGGGGATCTGCCATGTCCAAGTATTTTCAACCTTTCCATCTTGATGTTATCCTGGTATGAAAAATTACTATGTAACCCAATGAATAGATCTTATCCATGGTTTCGTGGCATATTAATATTGCAGTTCACAAACACCATACCAGAAATTTATAAAAGATCAAGTTGTTAAGACAAAAGGAAAAATAACCATAACGGGTTGAACCCAGCAGCTGATCAGATCATTTTTTCTGGATCCTCGTTGGCTGACGGTATCGCGCACAGCATTTTTAGTCATAAGAAATATAGTCGGAGGCCGGCCACAGGTAGCTTTAACCTAAATTGAGCGTTTTTTTACTCAATCTGCGCCGATCTTTTGCACATCAAGGATCCGCGAAAATCCTCGACATATCCATCCCGATGTCTTTTCGGGACGGTTTTCGCGAACCCTTATGCATCAAGACCTCAACACATCTCTTCGCAAAAAATCACTCAACTTAAGTTTAAATATAATTCTCTTTGAGATATTGGGGCTAAACCAATGAACGAGTCAAATTTGGGAGTTGTTTGGGTTATATTCTTTCCTCATAGGTCTCCTGGATGGTCTTTACCAGACAGGTCAGGGTATGATTTACAGGAGTCGGAATGCCCAGTGTAATTCCTTCCCGCACGATAGCGCCGTTTATGAAGTCAACCTCGGTAATTCTCTCCTTTAGGACATCCTGAAGCATGGAAGCGATGTTCCCGGCCGTATCCCTGCAAACCTCCATAACACGGGCGAAAGGGTCGGGATAAGGAAGCTGTATGTTTTTAGCGACAGCCACAGCAACCGCCTCTTTAACCGCATTTTCCATGATCAAGCGAGTTCCGTTTAACTCGGCCAGACGCCCGTTTTTAAGACGTGTAATCGCGCTGAGCACATTGATACCCACATTAATAATCAGTTTCCCCCAGATAAGATCATCCACATTTTTTATGGATCGGGTTTTAAAACCTGCCGTGTTAAATGCAGAAACAATTCTTTCTAAAGTGCTGTTGGGATCTTCTTCGGGCCCGATAATGGTCTCTCCCTGTCCGGCATGTCTTATTTTCCCCGGCCCCAGAAGGGTGGACGCTTCCGCAGTAATACCGCCGAACACCTTTTTCTTACCGAATATCTCCTCCAGTATCTCAAGGTTTCCCACCCCGTTTTGCAAGGTAACCACGAACGCTTCGGAACTCAGCCACGGCTTGATGTTCTCCGCCGCTTGTTTTGTCGTATAAGCTTTAACACAAATTAACACAAAGTCAGGCTGTATGGAAATCCCCTCCGCTACAGCGGGCACCTTTACCGTATATTCGCCGGTAACCCCTTGGACGACAATCCCCTGTTCGTTTATCTGCCGGGCTCTTTCCTGTAAATAATCCAAAAGAGTTACCTCATAGCCCGCCTTCTTTAATCGAGCGGCAAACAAACATCCCATGGCTCCGGGGCCTACAACTAAAAAGTGCATTATACGACTCCTTTTGATACACCAACGTTGTATTAAAAACAGTGATGGTGCAACATGCTCGAATATCGCAACATTAGATGAAACTTCTCCGTTTCTAACATAAAAAACAAAGCCGGTCAATTCGTCACGCGGTGCTATGCCATGCCGGTAGAATTCGAACCCATCCCATATTAACCGTATGGTTCATTTTTTTTGTGCTTCTTGACCATTTAACACTGGTTTGATATCCAGATCATAAAATTTCGCATATGGAAAGGAATGCTTATGCTAATTACTGAGATACTGGCCCGAAATTCCCGTATGTACGGTTCTGAAACAGCACTTGTAGAAAGGGAGCCGGCAAAAAACCGTCGTAAGGAAATCACCTGGAAAGAGTTTG
>CAZDAB010000239.1:0-5344 GCA_964502855.1 uncultured Desulfobacteraceae bacterium
CACACAAGAGGAATCCTCCATAGGCGGACAAGTATAAGCTTTTAATTCGCCACTTCAGTGAACAGGCGGGTTCGTCTATGGTACTGAGAAATCTTATCATAATCATGCTGCATATAGCCACAAATCAAGGTTTTGTTGAGACATTAACTTATTGAAAATATACTAATTTTAGTTTTATTTCACTATTCCAGCTTTAACACTATTCACATTGAATACCAATCGGGGAACTTTTAAGCTGTTGTTTCACGGATTGGTCTAACTCGTTCAATTTTTTTCATTCGCTTCGGCGAATGTAATGCGGTCCATAAATCATTTCGTTGCTGTAAATTGAGCCAGAAATTCGGAGTATTGCCGAATACTTTTGCCAACATTAATGCAGTGTCAACGGTGATAGACCTTTTACCGGTGCAAAGTTCATTTACTGTCCTGCGGCTGACACCCATCGCAGAAGCTAGCTGCCCTTGATTAATTCCCAAAGGCACCATAAATTCCTCAGTGATCATTTCACCAACACTGACGGGTTGACGTTTTGTTAAAATCATTTTACACCTCATTTGTATGTATGATTATCAAGGTAAATGCCATCCGCCTCCCCGCGTTCATCATCCCAAATAAAAATAATACGCCATTGATTATTCACACGTATGGAGCATTTATCCTTAAGTTTGCCAGATAGTTTTTCAAAATGGTTGCTGGGTGGACTTCTCAAATCAGCATCACTCGTTGCATCATCCAGCAGTTGTAGCTTCCTAAATAATCGTGAACGAATGTCAGCGGGTATTTTTTTGGACTGAATGTCCTCTACGAAAAAATTTCGCAGCCAATTATCACGACAACTTTTAATCATAGCCACACTGTAACGCACATAGTTACATAAAGCAAGCGGAAAATTTAATCTTTTAATTTCAATCGATCGCCAAACCGTTAAGCTAACCAGAAAAAATGGGGTGAATGAGATTTGTAACAGACTGCGTAAGCATCCATTGGCGTTCGGTTTTCAAAATCGCAACACCAAAAACAGTGCTCGAACCTCCTGAAACGATGATCTGCAAGAGTTGCGGCAGGAGTTTGATGTTTCGGGCTCCACTGTTGCCGCTTAAAATAGTATTTGCGGATTCAGGGTAGCTGAGAACCTGTAAATACCAATTTTACCCAAATTGAACAGGCTGCCAATATCCGGTTGAAGCGGAACAGGACAGCTACGCCTTGGACCGTCTACCGGCAACTATTTCTTTAAAATAATATTTTTCTATCGATATAAAGCTTCTGTTCATATCAGGAATCCCGAATTTTATTGATTCCAGGGTGTTTCCCTCACCCAGATCATCAAAGCAATACCCTTACAGAAAAATTTAATCAGCACCGGGCTTCTTGAACAATAGATTGAAAACGACCTTTCAGGTCGTGTCAATCCTTAAAGGTTATGTATAGGGGTGTTAAAACTGAACCCCTGAAATTGCGATAAGTCACCGGCAAAAATGCCGACAACTGATTTACAATGGGTTTACAATATCCGAAAATGTGGTTTTATCAAAGATGTTTTGATAAAATTATTTTGTGCAAAAATTTTTTAAAAAAAATATTTTTTTGTGGAGGAAATTTTTTTAATTTTTTTTAAAAAATATTCTGTTAATTCTGAATAACCCCTTCCGTGATATTGAAATTCGATATCACAACCATAAAAATCGACTTCAAAATATAGGATATATAGCAGGTATCTGCCGATTACACTAATAAAAAACAGAGCCATCGCTGACCCTGTTTTTTAAAATATTTCATTTATTATTCTGATGTTCTTGGTTTTAGCCTTCTATCGAGTCCGCTTCTGCGCTCTTTGCCGGACCTGCGTTCAGGAATGTGAAGATCATAAGAGAATTGGCGTCTGTCTACACCTAAACGTCTACCCCCGTTATCAGGCAATGTATGAAGGGTCACTGTGGTCTATTCCTTAAAAATCCTATTAAAGAGTAACTATTGATTAAAGGCTATCTCGGACTATCCTTTCGATCATCTGATCTAATTCCAGATTTTTTTTCTATAAGTTTTAAAATTTCACTGCATTTGCCTTTGACAGGACAATTATAAATTATCTCTGATAATTCCAATACAACTTTAAGTAATTCGTCTTTCGTTAAAGACGAAATTGGTTTGCCGTAATATCCAATTTTATCAGGCTGTAAATCGCTCATACTTATTACAAATCCTTATTAATATAATATTTGTGAGTTTCCGGGATAGTCAAAATATTGGTATTAGCATGTCCTAAAATCAATACATGCCGATTACATATACCATAAAAATAAGAAGCGCAAACCCTCCCAAAAAGATTTGCCTTTCTGATATTCGAAAACACAATGTTTTTGAAATTATGTTGGCCTTTGTTCTAATTGCAGAGATCTGCAAATGGTTAAGGTTAGAATATAAGCAAGGAAAAGTCCCCAATATGAATTGATAAATGAAACAAAGATCCAGAGATTAAAAACAAAATTGCGTAACATAAATAGCGCAAACTATCAATTCATTAAAAAGCCGGTTTCTTTCCCAGACAGTATGGTCGCCAGTAACAGTCTAATTGGTCACAATATCCCTCTGTCCTGCGGAAACAATCAAAATTTCCTTCAATACGCTGAATGCTTCTAATCATGGCTGTAATATCGAGGAAATCATTTTCAATACATTTTTTATTGGTGTTAATGGATACTTTGGTCAATTTTTCAGGGGAGATATTTAAGCAATCTTCATCTTGCATGGTTTGTACCTAATCATCTGATTTATCGGATTTTGGCTTTTTCTTGGACAAAGAAAACAACGATTATTTTATCTTTATATGCAAAAATCGTACAAATTCAGGTGGTTTTGAAGTTTTATAGTGTTATCATTCAGTTACATTAATTAGGTGAAAATAGACATGAAAAATCAAAGAAAAAACTATGCAATTGTGGGGTAAATTACATATTAATTATTACATTATTTACATAATATTTTTAAATGAATCAAATGGTTAAATATTACATTGTGGTAGAAATAGCAGGAGCATTACGACAGCAAAATGAGACGTGTTTGATATGAGGTATCTTGCCAATCTCTAAGGCATTCACAACAATAATTGATATGTAGATATCATACCCAACGTTCTTTTTCACTATTTTTGGATGGTCCAGGGCTTTTGCCAGATGTTTTTGATATCGTTTATTGTGAAGCTTCCCAAGAAAACGATAAAGAAGCTGAAGGCCCAGATCAGGAAAGCGGCGTATGTGATTTTGAGAAATAGTTCCATGTCGTTTTCCAAGATTGCATTTCTGAGAAAGCTATAATCCAATAGACGTCCCAAAATTCACGGTGTAAGTGGAGCGGCAGCGGAACTCACATCCGTGTGAATTCAGTTGTTATCCGTATTTTTTCATCGGATGCTGTGCCATGTCCTCTGGCATTTCATCAAGAATCTCTTTGCATCGATAAGTAAGTTCTATCTCACCAGTTGTTTTTCGCGCAGTCCAGTAATGACCAGAAAGCTTCTTTACTGGTTTGCCGATAATTGACAATACTATAGTCCCATCGTGAATTGGACTTCTATCATTTACTGAAGGTAACGGTCTACTGGTATAGCTATAACACAACTGTCTAATTTGATTGTCTCCTTCAATTCTGAATTCCTCACCAAAACTATAACTTGCCATTTCGTGCGTTCGCATGACACAACTAATCTTCATAAAAGACTGTTTTATTGATAGAATACATGGAATCGGAGAAACCTTATCCTTTGTTTCTGGGTTTATCCAAGATGATAGGATAGCTCCTTGCCACGTTCCTTCTAAATTTGGAAATGGCACTAACCAATCATGAAGAATTTTCCACTTCCAAGCCCATTTAACAAAAATTCCAATAAAAAACAGATCAACCATTGCTACCTTTGGGAGCAGCTTGATAAAATCTATGAATCTTGACAAATCGACTCCAGAAAAAAGACCTATGCAAAACCAAGCTACCCCTGATATCCCGAGCATTAAATAAACCAAGTATTTTATATTTAAATTTTTCATTAGTCTGGGAATCCAATATAATTCCAAGCTTTATCGATAAACAAAAAGGCTTGTTGGCGAGTCCATTTTTGCCCACCCCTGAAGAGATATTTCAATTCACTAACCTCGTCCCAATCATTGCAAGTTTTTTCTTCTTTTGTATTGTTGAAAAGATGGGCAAGACACGCTCTCACATCACCTGTCCAATCAGAGTGCGAAAAGTTGGAATTCGGGATATTCCAGACAAGACATTCAATTAAAAAACCGCATACATCTTTTGCTTGCGGAATGTTCTGATCGGACATTTCGTTGCATAGAAATTTTATGATTCTTACTAACGATTTATATGCACGGCTTGTGGCTTTATTCTTTTCAACCCCATTCTGATAATGTTGCTCGGGCCAGTTAATGACTCTGCCGCCATTATCTGGACAAAGTTCAACTCCTGAAAGATAGTTTCCATCGGTTGAATATCTACGATGTTCAAAGAAAGCTGCAACGTCAGCCTCGACGTGATAGGATGTCTCATGAACATCAAAAGCTTTATTTCCTCTTGATACTGCACCAGAACCGAAATGCGATATCAAAGCTTCCCCGACCTCATTCTTGAATTGTTCATAATGGTAGGTTGCTGGACTGATACCAAAATTTTCCCGAGTGTAACCCTCAGGAAAATCATAGAAGAAAGTATCAAAACATAGGATTCCCACATCAACATCACTATCTGCTCTAACATTTGTATTATTCCGGTAAGATCCTTGCGTAAAAATCCGGATATTTCTATGGTTCAATTTATTACTTGCATTTATCGCATTCCTGATAGCTTTTTCTGCGTTGGAGCATCTTTCCTCTTCAGTTTTCCCGGGTGGTGCAGCCCATCTTTTGAATTTTTCTTCCCAATTTTGGTTCATTTCATTCCTCGGATAACTAGTGAGTAGCGAGAATTATTTCTCGTTTATTGAATCATTCGGAATTATTTCTTGTTTATTGGGCTCCTTTTGCGCCACTTTAAAAGCGTACAGCTTGCCAGTGTATTGAAATATTTATAAAAAGATTGAGTTGCGGATATCATAACCGATGCTTTTCGATCAGTTCTTTCAGGAGGCTTTCCGGGAAAACGATAAAGAGGCTGAAGAACCAGATCAGGAAAGCGGCGTATGTGATTTTGAGAAATAGTACCATAAAAATCTTATGAACAACAGACGGTTAATGCCAATCGATGGAAGATATGGCCGGGAACCACTCCTTAAATAAGGGGTGCGTCCCCTCATTAATCAATGATCAAGGTTTGATATTCATATAAAGGTCTTCGATTTGGAGTCATG
>CAZDAB010000240.1:0-5337 GCA_964502855.1 uncultured Desulfobacteraceae bacterium
GCTGTCATTCCAGTTTTTAGAAAGCGGGCTGAAAAATTCCTCCAGATCCGCCTGGTTTGTTATGATTTGCTGATAAAAGAGTAATGTTTCATCCCTTTTTCTAAAGATAAAGGATACTCGCAGCACCCCTTGAAACCGTGAACCCATTGGTGCATAAGAAGTAAAAAAAGATATGGCATGCTCCTGCCCATAAAAAGGGAGAGGAATTTCTTTCCCGGTCGGAGAAAAACACGTATTTTTGACAATGCACTTTAGCTGAGTCTTTAGTATAGATGGAATCATTGCCCGTATCTGCACGACTTCACCTTCCTGGCGGCCCCTCTCCCATGCACGAATGGTGAGTCTCAATGCCATTGCCGCGATAACAGTTACCAGTGAAACGAGTACAATGGCCACCAGGATTTCCAAGAGGGTAAAACCCTCCTGCCTTGTTCCGGTGGGGTTTATCGACGATACCATCTTGTCAAACAGAAATGCCTTTTCCTCAGATTTATCTCATGGGACAGGCAGAGGCGCATCTCAAACATAAAGGGAATTTCAATGGGCTCTGTATTATCATCTCCCTTAAGGGCCAGGGGTTGGGCTGAAAACGAAAATTTCCATCCTTCTTCGCCTGCCACATCTTCTTCGACCTCCCCTTCTTGTAATGCAGTATCCGTTAACCTGGAATCGAGCAGAAGGTTATGGGCAATCCTGGAGGCTGCCATTAATTCATCCGATCTCCAGGAAATCTTTCTAGACTGCGAAAGTGTCTGGAATACAACCCCAAAGGATATGCCAAGAATAATAAGGGCAACCAGCACCTCCAGGAGAGTAAAACCTAATTCCCCGGCCTCTTTCTGAAGGCATTGAAAGACTCGCGCCAACACCTTATCATCCATTATCATCCATTTTAATTTAACATTGAAATCCTGGCCCGTTGGGCCGGCATTCGTTACTTGACCACCGTGATGAGACCGGTAATCCAATCGAATTTTAAAGAATACAGGATATCTCCTGCCACGGAAATTGTCAGTTCTCCGCCACTGGAACTCCCGTCGGGGTAGAAACAAATTCCATATACCCCATTCCCGAACAGGGACACCCCTTCTCCTTCAATAAGCATTTCCTCAGGCACGTCAACGGAATCTCCAGTATCTTCTATCCAGCATCGCCTCTTATCAGAACTGATATAAAATATTGTTGGCTTTCCACGGTCAATAGTCAGACGCCGCGCCTTTTTGCAAAGGGAAATCATTTCATTCCCAAAGTTTTTATCCTTTCGGGTTGCGATAGATTTCCCTACATTCATAAATACAAGAGAGCCCGCCATGGCCATAATGACCATAACGACAATCAATTCCAAAAAAGTAAAGCCGTCAGAATTGGATTTCATTGATCCCAAAAACCGCCATCAGCATAGACACCACAATTCCTCCAATAACAAGGCCCATGAAGAGAATCGTCAATGGCTCAAGCAGTGCAAGATAAAACTTTATTTTTCCCTGTACCTTGTTATCCAGCTCTTCAGCAATCTCCACCAGGATTTCCCCCATCCTTCCGGTTTCTTCCCCGACGGAGACCAGTTGAATGGCCATCTGGGGAAAGACTTTACCTTCCTTCATCAGCGAGCTGATTCTCTGGCCCTCTTTGACCTTTTCATATATTTTCTGCACGGCCGCCTTTATTATCCGGTTGCCCACAACTTCCCGTACAATTGTGAGGCCTTTGAGCAAGGGAACGCCGCTCAAAATTAATGTGCCAAATGTCCTGGCGAAACGGCTCACTTGAATTTCAGTAATGAGGGGACCAATAATGGGAGCACTGATGATAAGTCCATCGAGTCTTAATCTTCCGACGGAAGTATGTGCAACATACCTCAGAGAAAAAAAGGAAACCAATATTATGATAATCATTACCCACCACCACCGCTGCAATAGAGAACTTACTGAGATAAGAACCTGGGTGGCAAAGGGAATGTCCTGACCTAAGTCATTAAATATAGTAGCAAATTTTGGGACAACAAAACCCATGATTACCAATACGGATATGATCCCAACCATCACGAGAATGCACGGATAGATGGCTGAGGAAATGATAAACTTCCTTGTTTCCTCAGCACGCGTCTGAAACTGGGCCAGTTTTTCCAACACTTCAGGCAGGACCCCGCCGACCTCACCCACTCTCACCATATTCACATAGAGATCACCAAAATCCTTCTGCCTGGAAGCCATGGAATCGGAAAGGCTCTTGCCTCCCCGCAGGCCATCTTCCAGCTCCTGTGCCAGAGACTTCAAATTCCCTTTATTCAAAGACTGGACAATGACGTTCAAGGCACGATCCAGGGGAAGGCCCGACTTCAAAAGATAACCCAGGTCCTTTGTAAAATGGAGGAGTTCGCTAGGAGTCAGCGACCGGAAACGACGTCTGAAAAAGAGCTTGGGTGCAGGGTCGTTATCCAGCCATCGGAGAAGCACCAGACCCTGGGACTGCAAAGCAAGGAGTAAAGTTTCTTTATCCTTAGCCTCTGCCGAATCGATGATCTTACGGCCTCTAATATCCACGGCTTCATACACAAAACGACTCATTAGCGGGCAACCCTCAAGACTTCCTCATAGGTAGTAATACCTTGCCTCACCTTGTCCAGGCCATTCATTTTTAATGATGTCATTCCTTCTGAAACGGCCTTTTGAAATATCCCGATACGGTCTGTCCCTTTTAAAACCGCCCGCTGTAAGGTTTCACTCAAAACAAGCAACTCGAATATTCCGGCCCTGCCGCGATATCCGGTCCCTACACACTCCTTGCAGCCTTTTCCTTTTAGATATATATCCAAAACTTTTTCCGGCGGCAATCGCATATCCTGAGTCAATAATATTCTCTCCTCTTGGCTTACCCTCACCTCCTCCTGACAATTCGGGCATACGCGCCGGACCAGGCGCTGCGCTAACACGGCAACCAGTGAAGAGACGATCATGAAGCGTTCTATCCCCATGTCTTCAAGACGGGTGACAGCCCCGGCAGCATCATTTGTGTGAAGCGTTGAAAAGACCATATGGCCGGTGAGTGCTGATTGTACGGCAATCTCCGCTGTCTCTGAATCCCTGATCTCTCCGACCAACATAATATCCGGATCGTGTCTAAGAAAAGACCTTAGACAATTTGCAAAAGTCAGCCCAATTTTAGGATGTATCTGAACCTGATTGATTCCTTCAAGTTGATATTCGACAGGGTCTTCAACTGTGACAATTTTCTTCTCTGGCGAATTTATTGTGTTAAGGGCAGCATAAAGGGTGGTCGTTTTTCCGGCGCCTGTTGGGCCGCATACGAGCAATATACCGTGAGGCATCGATATTATAGATTTAAAAGGTTTCAAGATGTTATCCGGAAACCCCAGACTATCCAATTCCAAACTAATATCTTCCTGGTGCAGGAGCCTCAAAACAAGGCTCTCACCAAATTGGACGGGAATGGCGGATACGCGTATATCTATTTCATCGTTTCCCAGCCTAAATTTTATCCTCCCATCCTGAGGAAGCCGCATTTCTGCTATATCCATCTTTGCCATCAATTTAATTCTTGAAGTTATGGCAGCCTTGAGTCGACCCGTAATGGCTTCCTGGTCGTGCAGAATACCGTCAATCCGATAACGGACCTGTAGAGATTGTTTCTTGGGTTCTATGTGAATATCCGACGCCCCGACATTTACGGCTTTACTTATCAAATGGTTTACTAATCTTATAACCGGCGCTTCTGAAGCCATATCCTTCAGGTGTTCCGGACTGTCCCATAGTTGATCTTCTATACTCGATTCTGCATCATCCGGACCATCCCTTCCATTCATGTCCGCATCTGCCTCATACCACCTATAGATGAACTGGGATATGGTTTCTCTGGGGGCCTTAAAGACCTTTACAGGCTTGCCGTAGGCCTCACGAATAACCTCACGAGTGTTAAAATCAGAGGGGTCTGCCATAGCTACCGTCACATTTTCGCCTGAATCATTCATGGGAAGAAAATGGAAACTTTTCATGAATCTCAAAGGCAAGAGATTAATGGGGAGGGGATCTTCGGGAAAATCGCCTTCGAGCATTTCCGGCACTTCAATCCAGGAAGAATCCAAAGCTATCTTCTCAGGCTCCGGAAAATCATCTGTATTTTCTCCCGCATGAAAAAGCCGTGCAATTTTTTTTCCAAAGAAGTTGTTCAAAATCAGACTTTCTCTCCACTTATTTTTTTGTGCTTTCCATGTCCTTCCTGGTAGACAACGAGCCAGGCTTCGCCTCAAACCGACGAGTTGTGGAAGTAAATACGCCATTCCTTGACGGTCTCGTAAAAAGCCCAACTTCTGCGTTGTGCTGCATTTCGCAATCATTCAACGTACGAAAAGTACGCCTCATGATTACAAAATTTGCACGCCTTGAATTTGAACTTTTTACGAAACCGTCTAAATCGGACTTTTTACGAGTTCATCATTCCTTAATGCGACCGCTACCTATTCCCAACTAACAATATCCCTGTCCTCTTTTTCCCCCCCTTCAAGACCGTTCTTTCCATAGCTAAAAAGATCATAATCTCCGTGGTCCCCGGGGCTTTGATAGTGATAGGAATTCCCCCATGGATCTGACGGAACCGGCTTGGGCAAGTAAGGTCCATCCCATTGTGACAGACTCTCCGATTTTTCCCTTAACGAGTTAAGTCCTTCTTCTGTTGTTGGATAGCGGCCGTTATCCAAACGAAAATCATCTAACGCCGTACCCAAAAGCTCAATTTGTGTCTTGGCGGTTTTTATCTTTGCCTTATCGATCTTTCCAAAAAATTTGGGTCCCACCAGAGCAGACAGCAGGCCCAAAATAATCAGGACCACTAGCAGTTCAATAAGTGTAAATCCTTTCACATTCTTTTTTTTAAAACAAGATCTTAAATTTTTCATCGAGTCTTTAACCTCCACATGTTATTCCCATAATCCGTCTCACGGATACCAAAAGCTTAGAACCTGCAGTTGTACCCATCGAGAAAAATTGTCAGATTCTGGAAAGAAGCTCATCCATATTTTTTATCCTTCATTTCATCTGCTTGTCAACATATTCTGACGCAAAAAGTCCGAAATCAAACGAGCCATTATGTTGGGTTTTGCATATCTGTTATCAAGAAATCCAGGGTTGCCATGCAGTGTCGGTTGAGTTGAGGTGCGAAAACCAACATAATGAGAGCTTTGCATAACCTATAGAATTTATGGATTTACACGATTTTTGTGGATATTATCCTTTATTTGTGACTTTTACATACCATTCATAAACGTTTCGAATCCCGTCTTTTAGCGCAATTTTTGGTTTCCATCCCAGTTTTTTTATCTTA
>CAZDAB010000241.1:0-5296 GCA_964502855.1 uncultured Desulfobacteraceae bacterium
GCCTCTCGATTTTACCATTTTCTATTGCATTTTCAGCCACTTTTTTACCTAATGAGATAGAGTTTTTTTGGTTGTCGTATCCGATTCCGACTTTCAATTTTCCTCTCCTACGTAATCCCGTTGGTTCCTAACTTTATATGATTCTGCCCCAATTTTTCAACCTGTAAGGCAGAAGTCACCATGCTCATAACAGCTGCAGGTTTGTCTGAAGATTATTTTTTATCCAAGATCCCCCTCATATTTCGTGACAGATCTTCCATGTTAAAAGGTTTCTGAATAAAGCCATTACAACCTCGCTCTAATATCTCGTTTGCCTGGCCATTGAGGCTGCTACCGCTGGTAAGAAGGACTTTTATATCAGGGTTTATCTCTTTTAATCTATTATAAGTTTCTCCGCCTCCCATTCCAGGCATAATTATGTCAAGGATGACCAGATCTACCTTCTCAGGGCTTTTTCTGTAGATTTCAATGGCTTCTCTTCCGTTTTTGGCAATCGAGACAATATATCCCATTTTTTCTAACACTTCCCTACAGCCTTCAATAACCGCATTCTCATCGTCTACCAAAAGGATTGTCTCTTTGCCTTTCAGAATCTCAACAATAGGCTCCTTTTCCTCTTTTATCCCTTTCTCTGTTGTCGGCAGATAAATACTGAAAGTTGTTCCAACCCCCTTTTCAGAATCAACATCAATATATCCACCATGATCCTTAATAATATTATAGGTAGAAGAAAGTCCGAGGCCTGTGCCTTGAATAAAATCTTTTGTTGTAAAGAACGGTTCAAAGATACGCTCTTTAGTCTTTTTATCCATCCCTATACCTGTATCTCTAACAGTTAATAAAACATATTTCCCTGGTTTTGGCTTATAGGTCTTGCCGATCATATCTTGATTTGTGACGTTCATAGTTTTCAAGAAAAGACTCCCTCCCTCTGGCATAGCATCAACAGCATTAATATAGAGATTTAATAAGGCCTGTTCAAGTTGCTCTTTATCTGCCTCTATAACATGTAACTTCTCAGCTATATTTTGATGAAGCCGAATCTTCTTTTTGCCCATTCCAAAAGTATCGGAAGTCTCTTTCAACAATTGGTTCATATTAATTGGTTTAAACTCATATCTTTTTGCCCTTGCATATCCGGTAAACTGTTTAGCCACTTTAGATCCACTTTTAACCAGTTTTTCAATGTTCTTTAGATATTTATAGTGTTGATGATTGGAATCAATATCGAAAAGCATTATAGATGTATTTGCGATGATGCCCATAAGCAAGTTATTAAAATTATGAGCAAAGCCGCTTGCTAAGGTGCCAATGGCTTCCATTTTATGGGCCTGTTGGAGTTGGGCTTCAAGTTTCTTTTTTTCTCCATCTGCCAGTTTGCGATCTGTAATGTCTCGAAGAGTTACCTGTATCCATGCCTTCTCCCCTTTGTGTTTTATCAAGCGAGGATTGGCTTCCATAAAAAAATAACTTTTATCTTTGTTCATAATGGTCAGCTCAAATGGCGGACGTTTTGTGCCTGTAATAACAAGTGCAAACTCCTTTAATGCTTTTGGAATGGATTGCTTTGCCAAGACGCCAATCTTGGTGAAATGTTTACCGATAACCTCCTCTGCTGATAATCCGCTTATACGTTCAGCCGCTGGATTGAAAGATAGTAAATTACCTGTCTTTGCCAGTGAAACAATAGCATCTGGAGATTCTTGAACCAGAGCGGAATACTTGTGTTCACTTTCCCGCACCGCCTCTTCCGCCTGCTTTAGTTCGGTAATTTCCAGTGTAACTTCAATCCCACCCACAATATCGCCATTTCTATCTCTCAATGGATAGCCCCGGATGAACCAGTGTCTCCCATCAGGAGTGGACTTTTCTATCACTTGAGGTTGGCCCATTTCCATAGCTTTTATAACTGGACAATCTGAGCATGGATCGCTACGCTTCGGCCATATCTCATAACAATAGTGTCCTACTATTTCTTCATATGGAAGATTCGCTGATTCACAGGCAGCACGGTTGGCCCATAGAATCTTCATTTCAGTGTCTTGATGTATAACATGTTCCATAAGGCTATTGAGGATTGCTTCTTTTCCCTGATCCGACGACAGGAATACCTTCGATGTTCTCCTGCGCTCATCATCTACTTTTTCAAGTTCCTTAACCCTTCTTTCCAACTCCTCATAGGTTGGTTTTTTATGCATTTTTCTCACCTAACCATTGGGTGTTAAATTTACCTAAATGGTTTGAAAATTGCTTGCCACAGTGTTCAGTTTAAACAAGCCAAATTTCACTGCAGAATGCAAGTGATAGTCTGAATCGACGTTGCGTTACCTTGCCGTCACCACAGCTTCAAGCACTTCAATTTCCGTTGCATATATCTGGTACCCTTATTTCCTACAAAATTGCAAAAAAGGCAAACCCCCGATTAAGGATCTGCCCATACTGAAGAACGATATCACACGAATTTAATTGATATGATATGTACATCTCTATTGCAGTAAACACAGGTTCGCCAGCATTGTTTTTCAGCATCATTTCCTATCTAAAACTTGACGGACGGTTATAGCCAAATCTCGCTTATCGAGTGGTTTTTCAAGGTATCCATTAGCGCCTATCTCAGTCGCTTTTTCTCCATTGATCTTTTCGCAGAATCCAGTGCAGATAATAATTGGAATGTCTGGTCGTATACTCAATATTTCTTTCACCAGTTTGTCTCCAGTCATCTGAGGCATTGTCATATCAGTTATAACTAAATCAAACTGATCCGGTTTTAAGCGGAACAGATCTAACGCCTCACTCGGGCTTGTTGTCGATTCAACTTTATATCCAAGTCGTTCCAGCCTTTGATGTCCAATAGTCATTATGGATTTCTCATCATCAACAAATAGTATCCGCTCTTTTCCTGTTGGAAGGTCCTCATCAATTGGTATTTCTGATATAGGTTCCCTTTCAGTGACGGGAAAAAATATGTTGAAGGTTGTTCCTTTTTCAAGTTCACTATCCACAAAAATCGCACCATCATGATTCATTACAATACCATGCACTACTGCTAATCCCATCCCGGACCCCTTGCCAACTTCCTTTGTCGTAAAATATGGGTCAAAGATTCGGTCTTTAATTTCAGGCTTAATACCATGTCCTGTATCACATACGGCTATCTTGACATATCGACCAGGAGATAACGCATAGGATTGAGCCATTAATTCATCCATGGTTACCCTATCTAAACTGATTTCAAGAATACCCCCGTCTTTTTCCATAGCATGGGCAGCATTTGTGCATAGATTAATCATGATTTGATTTATTTGTGTGGGGTCAGCAAGGATTGTTTGTGATTCCTTTGGAATATTGCTACGAATCTCGATGCTTGAGGGAATTGAAGATCGTAATAATTTAAGAGATCCGGTAACAATGGGATTAATCTTCACAGGTTTTCGCTCCTGATCTGTTTTACGAGCGAAACTAAGGATCTGACGTACTACATCTTTCGCACGGAGGCTTGCTGTTTTAATCTCTTCAAGATTGAAACGGGCCGGATTCCACTCCGGCACATCATCCATAGCCAATTCCGTATTACCAAGAATAATTCCAAGGATGTTGTTAAAATCATGTGCAATACCGCCTGCTAACGTGCCAATTGCTTCCATTTTATGGGCCTGTCGAAGCTGGGCTTCAAGTTCCTTTTTATTTGTAATGTCTATAATGAACCCTTCAAGTCCTATAATTTCTCCACCGTGCACAACAGGACTTACAGTGAAAGTGTGGTATCCAATGGAGCCATCTTTGCAGCGTCTGCTGAATTCTCCTGCCGGAAGATGTTCTCCTCCAAGTAATCTTTTCACATTATTATTAGCCGCCTCCATGTCGCAATTAATTTGAGTCAAGCTGAAATGTTGACCAATCACCTCGTCAGATGAAGAATAATGGTGCATTCTTAACCAAGCATCATTAACATTCTGAAAACAACCATCTTGATCAGTAAAAAAATATCCAGCCTCTGTACCTTCAATAATACTGCGAAATCGCTTTTCGCTCTCCTCCAACGCCTCCTCAAACAGCTTGCGCTCGCTAATGTCTATCCCCATTCCTACCAGGTAATGTGTATTACCAATTATTAAACGCAGTCCGGTAAAGTAATAAGGAGTTCTATTGCCATTTTTGGATACAAAATTCGCTTCAACAGAAGATTTTTCTTTAATAAATACTTCTTGAATCTTCTTTGCTACTTCCTTCTTATCCTCCAATTCAAAGAAATCAAGCGGACTCATTTTTGATATTTCTTCAGCCGAATAACCTGAAACTTTTTCAAAATTTTTATTCCATCGTAAAAGTTTGCCTGTATCGTCAAAAAAATAAAAGATTCCTGGCAAACTATCTATTATTGATTCTGAAAAATTTTTCTCTCGTAGTAATGATTCCTCCACCCGCTTGCGATCAAAATCATCTTTCTCTAAGTCCTTAACCCTTTGTTCCAATTCTTCATAGGTTGGTTTATCAGCCATTAGAAAATCCTCCAAAAACAAAAAAGGCCCATAACTTTGATATCGTTGATACTGTATATGAGCCTTAATATGTCACATAGGGACTTACCCCATAAAATTTGTTACCGTTTAGGTTGATATATCATTAATTTTATACATTAGTGGCAATTGATTTGCAAGAAGGGGTTGTTTTGGTAAGGAGAGCGATTAAAACCTCATTATAGGGATTCAGCTTCACAAATTAAAAAGTGCTCACTTCGTGCCTGAAGCTTCGATTTCCGAAAAGTGAAGATTTATAACAGAAATCATAAAAAGTACAAATCACTTGCCATTCTAGCAACCTGAATTAACTCTAACTATTTTACATATATCATCAAAGTGAAAAAGGCAAACCCTCGAAAAATGGATTTGCCCCGATTGAAAAAACGATATCACCGCTGAAAAATTTAGAATCGGTGATGATACTATATATTGTGTCATTCGGCCATTATCCTATTGGTCCAAAATCCACCGCCTAATTTTACGAATTCCTTTATTAATAAGGTTCTATGGCAATTTTGCTTGCACCCAAGTATTACATCTAAATCTTTATAAACCTATGGTTTATAATACTTCTACAATTTTGGTGGTGAATTTAGGTGGTCTAAAAAATGAAATGGTTGCTAAGATACTGTTTTCATATCAAACAAATTTATATTGTTGCACTCAATTGAAGATATATTTGCTCGGCACTTTTAAAAATGTATCTTGGAATAGATTTTTTCCTATGACAGCAAATAACGGTTGGCACCAATATTGCTAAACGGCCAATAGTAAGG
>CAZDAB010000242.1:0-4458 GCA_964502855.1 uncultured Desulfobacteraceae bacterium
CTCCTCGTTTTTAAAGAATCATGGCATATCCAATACAATGATCAATAAAGTCTCTGTTGGCCGCCCTCATGTGGTTGATGCCATTAAGAACAAAGAAATTCATCTGGTTATTAATACCGGCTTCGGCAGCAAAACCAAACGGGACGGATACGAGATAAGACGTGCGGCCATTAAATTCAATATCCCCTATGCCACAACAATCGCAGGAGCCATGGCCATGTGCAATGGTATCGCTGCATTAAAGAAGAAAATGCTTTCGGTTAAAACTCTTCAGGAGTATACAAGTTAGATCGCTTTGCTCACAATTGGAATGTTGGAATAATGGAGTAATGGGTTCTGGGAAAATGGAAAATTGGGTTATTATAAAAGTTATCTTGACAGAGAATTAAATAGATGAATAACATTATGTTAATATCAACATTCCAATATTCCATCATTCCAATATTCCATGTACGAGTTAAATATTTTAGCCTAAAATTTTTATTGCATTCAATAGATTATAGAAATTCTGAGGCATCTAATTAAATGGATTATTTTGAAAAGCCTCGCGAGGCCTGCGGGCTGTTCGGCATTTATGGCCACCTCGAAGCCGCAAAACTGACCTATTTCGGCCTCTATGCGCTTCAACACCGGGGACAGGAGAGTTCCGGAATCGCTGTGGCCCGGAACAACAACATCGTCGGCCATAACGGTATGGGGCTGGTGTCGGATGTCTTTGACATAACCCATCTGGAACATTTAGAAGGACAAAGCGCCATCGGACATGTGCGCTATTCCACTACGGGAAGCTCGATACTTTCCAATGCCCAGCCCTTTGTTATCCATCATCGTCAAAAAGCATATGCACTTGCCCATAACGGTAATCTTGTAAACGCGCACCATCTAAAAAAAGAACTCGAGGAAACAGGCTCAATTTTTCAGACCACCATGGACAGCGAAATTTTCCTCCATTACTTCGTCAAAAGCTTAAATTTAGGCTTCCAAGGCGCCCTGGTTGAAACGGTGACACGGCTTAAAGGCGCATTCTCCTTTATTATGCTGACCAGCAAAGGAGAAGTCGTCGGAATAAAAGACCCATACGGTTTCCGTCCGTTATGCCTTGGGAAGCTTAATGGTCATTACATTCTGGCCTCGGAAACCTGTGCGCTGGATCTTGTCCAGGCTGAATTCATACGCGAGCTGGACCCGGGGGAAATCGTCATCATCGGTGAGAACGGAATCCGGAGCATCAAAGTACCGACGCCTGCAACCCGAGCGTTCTGCATCTTTGAATTTATCTACTTTGCAAGACCGGACAGCACCATCTATGAACAAAATGTTTATTTAACCCGAAAGGCCCATGGTCGGCGCCTTGCCCAGGAAGCACCTGTGAATGCAGACCTGGTAATGCCCTTTCCCGACTCGGGGACCTATGCGGCTTTGGGATATTCGGAAGCCTCAGGGATTCCTTTTGAAATGGCCATGATTCGCAACCATTATGTGGGCAGAACATTCATTCAGCCCACCCAGAGTATGCGAGATTTTGGAGTCAGAATAAAACTGAATCCTGTAAGACAACTTCTCAAAGGAAAAGATATCATTATCATCGAAGACTCGATAATCAGAGGAACTACGGTTAAAACCAGAGTAAAAGCGCTTCGTGAATTGGGTGTAAACCGAATACATATGCGCGTGAGCGGACCTCCCCACATCTTTCCCTGTCATTATGGTATCGATTTTTCCACAAGGGGGGAGCTGATTGCAGCAAATATGTCGGTTGAAAAACTTAAAGATTTTCTTGACCTGGACTCGCTGTATTACCTCAGCCTTGAGGGTCTTCTTAAATCAACCGGAATCAAACACCCGGAAAACAATTTTTGCAAAGCATGTTTTGACGGGTGCTATCCCGTGGAATTTGATGAAAAGCTGTCCAAGCACTGCCTTGAAAGCCAATAGCCCGGACAAGCCCGCCCTCCTGCCAAGCGGAGTAAAGCGGACGGGTCGAAACCAAAAAATTTCTTGCCACAAAGTCACAGACACAAAGAGGCATGAAAAAAATGAAAAAAACCGTCGCCTTTTCTAAAAACGCCACCAATGTTTTTTTCCATATCCTGACGAATTGCAACCTCAAATGCAAACACTGCTATATAAATAAGAAACAGCATGGGGAAAACACGCTTCCCCTAGAGACGATTGAAGCATGGCTTAAGGTGTTTGCCTCAAAAAACAAAAACGCCAATGTCATATTTTTAGGCGGAGAGCCGACGCTCCACCCTGATCTGTCACTTGCCATAAAAAAAGCAAAAGCACTCGGATACGACTCCATAACGGTAGATACAAACGGATACCTGTTTCATGACATTCTCTCTAAAGTCGATCCTGATGTGGTTGATTATTTCAGTTTCAGCCTGGATGGTGTTACTCGAGAAACAAACGATATGATCCGGGGAAAGGGATCCTACGATAACTGTATCGCAGGCCTCAAGAAAGCGATTCTCAGAGGTTTTACGACCAGCCTGATCTACACCGTAAGTCAAATGAATTTACACGAGATTGATAGGATTGCACCGCTTTTGAAGGATCTGGGCGTTGACCGTTTTTTCATACAGGTCATCGGTATCAGGGGAAAATCCGCGGAAAACAGCCAGGAAAAACTGCAGGTTTCTCGAAACGACTGGTTAGAAATCATCCCTGATGCGGCCCAAAAGATCGCACGTCTCGGGATAACCGTTACCTATCCAAAAGTATTTTTAAGTCCGGACGAACCCTTTGAATGTGCCGCAAAGGTTGCTGAAAACTATTTTATATTCCCGAACGGCAGGGTGTATCAATGCCCCCTGTGTGAGGATTTTCCTTTGCACAGCAAGGTTTTTATAAAGGCAACCTACTTCTGGACACCCCGAAGATAAACGAAAGCAACCTTTTCAATCTTAACATCCCGGAAGGATGTGTAATGAACAAACTCATTCAGCCCGGCAATCTGAGCTATAACAGCAACGGCACGCCGGAATACAGAGTTGCATGCTGCATGTTAAAGGAAGAAATCAAAGGGAACTGATCAAAAAAAGATGATCTGTGAACCTTATTTAAGACTTTTAATTTGTTCCAAACCTATTGGTTCGTCCTCATTGCCTTTTCTGGTGGTTTTTTCTGCTTGTTCTGCGTCATGCTTGAAGCGCAATCTGTTGCTGTGTGGATAGGGCGTTAATCAATTCAGCGGATTTGTCCACTTATATATGCATGACAATCTCCCGGCAAACAGCTCCTATACACTAACCTCAGGTCTTGTGCTGTATTTCCAATGCGTAAAAAGAAATAGGCCATGGCGTGCAATTCGCCTTATCGCGTTGTGCTTTTGTCATACATTGACTCCCTTGACCGATTTTCTGAATAACACTATAAACTGTCAATGGAGGTCGTGAATTTCATTTTGTTTCGTCATTTGACCACAACCTTTTGAAAACATAACGTCTTATCGATGACTTACCTTTTAAGTAGCCTCTTGAGTGCTGATGGCAAACCCACTAGAACCATAAACGCACTTTTTAATAAATCATAAACAGTATTTCCAACTACATTTGCGAGCACGGTTCTCCCCAATTTGGTTGACATACAAACAGAGAGCAAAACTGCAGCAATGCCTGCCCACACTGCAACTGTTGCGGTACCCGAACAACGAGCTGAGGATGTTATCCTGTTTGACATCTTGGATAAGCGGCCTCTCGGCTTCAATTTAATCGAATGGAAAACCGTTGAAGAAAGAGTTTTAATCATAGACGAAATTTTCATGACATTAGATTATCTATACGATATGAAAATCGCCGGCGGTCCTATTTTTGAAAAAAATATTCGAGGAATGCTCCAGCTTCTCATTTCTGAAAAACCAAGACAGGATTTTATTCCAACAATTTTAGATTTACCATCCTGTTATTTGAATGGTGATTTTCGGCAATGGCTTCTGAAAACAGTTGTAGATCCTCAAGTCCGCGACTTTATCAAAGAGCTGGAGAGAACCGGCGGTGAGGCAAGCTTGAATAATCTATCTCCATATATCACGTCTAAATTCAGCCGGTTTTCCTATGACACCATACTCAAAAGAATCGTCGGCCAGGAAAAAACCAGTTTCGATTTTGACGAGATCATGAACCAAGGAAAGATTTTTTTTGTCAAGCTGGGCAAGGGCAGATTTGGCTCAACGGTTAGCGCTTTGATTGCCAATCAGTTGGTGGCACGGTTTAAAATGGCGGCCATGAAACGAGGCGACATGCGGCCCAAAGATCGGAAGGAATTTTATCTTTATGTGGATGAGGCCCACAATCTGCCGTCTGAAAACTTCATGGAACTTCTGTCAGAAGCTCGGAAATACAGGCTGAGTTTAATACTTGCTACCCAGTATACAGCCCAAATTTCGGGTGATTTTCCTTCCAAAAACAACCTGTTGTCAGCTATCGTTGGAAACGTGGGAACTTTTCTCGTTTT
>CAZDAB010000242.1:4468-5285 GCA_964502855.1 uncultured Desulfobacteraceae bacterium
AAGATGCAGGTGTGATCGGTGAAACACTTCAACCTTATTTCAGCGCTCGTGATATTATTGGGTTGCCCAACTGGCAGGGTTATGCCAGGATGCAACTCGGCAATGAAGCCACCCCGCCCTTTAGCTTTCGGACATTAAAGGATGAAACTCCATATAGCGAACAGTTGGCCTTAAAGATAAAAAACTTATCCCGAAACGAGTTCGGTACAGATTACAAAGCAGTTGATGAACAAATTTTGCGCAGGCGCTCAATATGGAAGAAATCTTAAAGTCAGGATTAAGGTTGATTGTTTTGGTGTAAATGAAGCTCCCCGCAGCCCCGCTATGCGGGATCTCCGCTTCGCTACGACCCCGTTCGGCGGGATTTCCGTTTCACTCCAACAAGCTGCAAGGTATTCAGGCGAAGGCGAATAAAAATGAAATAAAATTTTAAATCAATCGTCTTTGATGTTATAAGGTTTAAAAAGCCGCTTAAAAAGACTTGTTGCTTTCCCCAAAAAACAAATTTTTTAATGATCCAGGATGATTATTCTGAGAAATCAATAATTTAAGGGGGATAAAATGCAAATATCAAAATATTTAAGAAATAAGGCTGAAGAAACAATAATATTAATTCAAGGGCATGGTCTGGAAAGTAAAGAAATTCAAGGCGCAAAAGGGTTCTTCGTATATTCTGGTGAAAATCTGCCTGACAATATGGTTGCATTATTAAAGATTGCAAAGGGGGACACTATTTTTTTTATTTGCCAGCAAATTTGATGGTCTCGTAAAAAGTCACAAACATATATCTTCATGAAATAATTATAAAAAATGAAAA
>CAZDAB010000243.1:0-5282 GCA_964502855.1 uncultured Desulfobacteraceae bacterium
TCCTTGAATTTGTAGGAGAAGCCGGTGTGGCGACGGTCAAGGCCTTGCTCAACCCAAAGCAGGTGCGTTGGAAAGATGCATTTTTAGTTGCGGAAACCGCAGGCGTAAATGCGCTGCCCGTTATTGTCCTAATCGGTTTTCTGATGGGGCTGATCATGGCGTTTCAGGCGGCCATTCCCATGCGCCAGTTTGGTGCGGAAATCTATGTGGCCAACCTCGTCGGGCTTTCCATGGTCAGAGAACTTGGGCCGCTCATGACCGCCATTGTGCTGGCCGGCCGGTCCGGCTCTGCCTTTGCCGCGGAGCTTGGAAGCATGAAAGTCAACGAGGAGATAGACGCGCTGATCACCATGGGACTCGATCCCGTGCGATTTCTAGTAGTTACCCGGATCCTTGCCGCGGTTATCATGACGCCGCTTCTCACCCTATTTGCAGATCTTATCGGCGTGATGGGGGGATCCATTGTTTTGATCTCTATGGGCTATTCGTTAGCCACCTATTTTAAACAGATCATCTCCATGGTAACTTATGTAGACCTGTTTGGGGGTCTTTTAAAATCGATTGTATTCGGTCTTTTGGTCGCGGGTATCGGGTGTTTACGAGGTCTGCAGACTGAAATCGGCGCCAGTGCCGTTGGGGAATCCACCACCCGGGCGGTTGTCGGCGGAATTGTGCTGATCGTTATTACGGACGGCATCTTTTCGGTGGTTTATTATTATTTGGGCATTTGAAAGCTTATGGATCTGATCCGGGACACAATTATTCAGGTTGAAAAAATTTCCGCGGGTTACAAAAATACTATCGTATTGCAGGACGTTTCTTTTGAGGTCAGACGCGGTGAAATTTTCGTCATTCTGGGCGGCTCGGGCAGTGGAAAAAGCACCCTGCTAAAACTGATGATCGGTCTTAACAAGCCGTTATCCGGCAGAATTTTTATTGACGGACAGGATATCGTCTCTGCCGAGGGCGATGAACGCCGGGCGTTACTCAAAAAATTTGGCGTCATGTATCAAAAAGGAGCCCTTTTCGGCTCCATGACATTGCTCGAAAACGTCCGGCTCCCGCTGGAGGAGTTTACCGACCTTCCGCTTTCGGCCATGGATCTCATCGCCCGGATGAAGTTGAGTCTGGTGGGATTGAAAGAATTTGGAGCCCTTCTGCCGGCGGAACTCAGCGGAGGAATGCAAAAACGTGCCGCCATAGCAAGAGCCATGGCCCTTGATCCCCAAATCCTTTTTCTGGATGAACTCTCGGCGGGATTGGACCCCATCACTTCAGCGGAATTGGATCATCTGGTCCTTAGCCTCGCCCACAACCTTGGCATTACGTTTGTCATCGTAACTCATGAGCTTTCGAGCATTTACGCAATTGCCGATCGGGTCATTATGTTGGATAAAGAACTTAAAGGAATCCTGGCAATAGGCCGTCCCCAGGATCTGAGGGACCATAGCGAAAATATGTTTGTTCGACGCTTTTTTAACCGGCAGGGGGTATCCGATACCCCTGGGGAAAAGTTTTCACCCTTGATTGCAAACAAAATTGAAAAGATACTATAAAAGCCTCTCGGAAATTAATGAATCCTTGATTGAGAAGAGATATGAGTGCTCAAGCCAATTATTTTAAAATCGGATTGTTTGTCGTCGTCGCATCGGTAATCGGCGTGGTTTCGATTATCGTATTAGGGGCGGGATCGTTTTTTCAAAAAAAGGTTCTTATCGAGACCTACTTTATAGAATCGGTGCAAGGCCTGGAACAAGGAGCGCCGCTCAAATTTCGTGGTGTTCTGGTTGGTAAAACTACGCAAATTACCCTGGTGGGCAAGGCGTACCCTACCGATCGCCAATATGTCCTGATTCGAGCAATCCTGTTCTCGGATACTTTCAGGGTTACGTGTTCGCCGCCAAGCGGATCCGATCTGAAAAAGGAAGTCGAAAAAGGGTTGCGGATTCGACTGGGCTTCCAGGGGTTAACCGGCGCCGCCCATCTCGAGATGGACTACATAGACCCGAAACTCAATCCTCCTTTGGACATCGAATGGAAACCCAAACATTGTTATATCCCCTCCGCGTCCAGCACCATCAGGCGCATCAGCGATGCTGTGGATAAAATTTTGAAAAATTTGGAGGGCCTGGATTTCAAAAATATTACTGAAAACTTCACCACCTCTATTAAGGATTTAAGCAGGGCTTTGTCCGGGGCGAACCTGGGAAAGGTCGGCGAACAGGCGGAAAGCTTGCTTTCGGAACTCAGAGAAACGAACCGGCGGGTTGCCAATCTTTTAAAAGATCCAAAAATAGATCGTCTATTGCCCGATGCTGCGGCAACCATGGTCGCAGCACGTCGAATTGTGGAAGACACAGAAAAGCCCATGTCGCAATTACTCTCTGCGTTTAATGAAGTTTCGATCAGCATAAAAAGGCTGGCAACGCAAATGGATTCTCTTGCCGGTGATGCCTCGGAAAGCGTCGCGCACTTGAGAAGGATTTTGCAACAGTTGGACAGCCTTATTTCCGATCAGCAGCCGGATATCGAAACGGCTGTCGAAAATATACGGCATATTTCCGAAAATCTCAGGGATCTCACCGAAAACGCGAAAAAATATCCTTCCCAATTGCTGTTCGGCGAGCCCCCGCCGCATACGAAAACCGGAGAAAGATAATGAAGAAAAAAACGCTTCTGATTTTCTTTATTGGGCAGTTAGCACTGCTTTCCCTTTTGACGGGATGCTTCAACTTTAGTAAAAGTTTCCCTGAAAAACGTTTCTTTGTTCTGAGTGCTTCCAGGAGTGAGAAACTTTCGTTGTCCAAGTTGAATGCGGTTCTCAAAATTCAAAAATTCCGCGTCTCCTCTCAGTTTGAAGGCAAAGGTTTTGTCTACCGCAAAGGCAATTTCAATTATGAGTCGGATTTTTATAACGAATTTTTCATTTCGCCGGGTTTGATGATTGCCGAAGAAGTAGGAAAATGGCTTTCAGGATCAGGCCTGTTTAAATATGTTATGAGTTCCTCAAGCCCTGTTGAACCGACCCTGGAACTGGAAGGTGTGATCAACGCCCTTTATGGAGATTACAGGGATACCAAGGTCCCCAAGGCCGTGCTGGAAATGCAGTTTTTCCTCGTTCGAAATGTATCTTCCCGACCGGTCATCGTTTTTGGAAAGACATATCACGAAGAAACCCTTATAAAAGGAAATTCTCCGGATACTTTGGTGGCAGGGTGGAACCTGGCCCTTGAACACATACTTGCTAAATTCGAAACCAACTTAAAAGACCTCGATTTAAAGGAAGGAAAAACGTTATGAAAAAACTGAAATCGCATCAAAACAACTCTCTCCGAATCCCCCTGATTTTGGGCAGATTTTTGGTCGTTTGGGTCATTATCGCTGTGGTGTCTGTAGGGGGATCATCGGAGTCCTTTTCGGCAATGAATGCTGCAACACCCCCCGAATCTTTTTCACATCTGGTTAAAATCGCCAATCCATCGGTAGTCAATATCAGTACTGTCAAAATCATCAAAGAGGAGCAAGAAGTTCCCATGCCCTCCGGTCCGAACGATCCCATGAGAGATTTCTTTGAACGTTATTTTGGGGGTCAGATACCCAAAAAGTATAAGCAGAAGAGTCTGGGCACCGGCTTTATCATCGACAAAAAAGGCTTTATCCTGACCAACAACCATGTGGTAGAACAGACCGACGAGATCAGAGTTCGTACGGCGGACAACAAGGAATTTGATGCCAAAATCGTCGGCCGAGACCCCATGACGGATCTGGCGCTTATCCGTATCAAATCGGACACGCCTTTCATTCCGCTTCTTCTGGGAGATTCGAACCGGCTGGAGGTCGGCGACTGGGTGGTTGCCATCGGCAATCCGTTTGGTCTGGGAAATACTGTGACGGCGGGAATCGTGAGCGCCAAATACCGACAGATCGGTGCCGGCGCTTATGATAATTTTATTCAAACCGATACTCCCATCAATCTGGGTAACAGCGGAGGCCCTCTTTTGAATACCGCCGGGGAAGTTATTGGTATTAACACGGCTATTTTTTCCCAAAGCGGGGGGAGTGTCGGCATCGGATTTGCCATTCCCATCAATATGGTCAAAGACCTCCTGCCCCAGCTTAAAACGGGGAAGGTGATCCGGGGATGGATCGGTGTCATAATCCAGAAAGTCACCCCTGAACTCAAAAATAAGCTCAACCTTCCGGATGAAAAAGGCGCCCTGGTTTCAGATGTTGTTTCAAGAGGTCCGGCCGATGAATCCGGCATCAAGCGCAAAGACGTGATCGTCGCCTTTGACGGAAAACCCATCAGGGAAAGTCGAGAACTGCCGTATATTGTGGCCTCAACATCTGTAGGCAAAACGGTTCCGGTGGAAATCATTCGAAATCGGGAAAAAATGAGAACAGAGGTCAGGGTCGCTGAGTTGAAAATAGAAGAAGAATATCAGCCGGAATCCAAAGCCGAGTCCAGTTTCGGAATGACCTTGCAGGAGATTACCTCTGAACTTGCACAACAATATGACCTGGTGGAAACAAGCGGTCTTATCATTGTCAATGTCGAAAACAATTCCCTGGCAGCCGAAGCAGACTTAAGAAGCGGAGATATCATCCTCGAGGTCGATCAAACACCGGTTAAACGCCTGGCGGCGTTCATCAGTATCATACGCCGGTACAAAAAAGGGGATACAATTCTGTTTTTAATTAATCGCGAGGGGGCAACCCTCTTTGTCACACTCACGATATCCTGATAATCAGGAGGATGTATGCCAGGGAAAATGAATATGGAATCCGATAATGCCCATGTGTCGCCGGAACAAGTCGATAGTTCTCCAAAACAGGAGTGTGAAGTTATACCTGAGGGTATCATTATCAATGAGGTGCAGCTTATTTTAGCTGAAAAGAGAACCTCCTTATCAGCCATGCGGACAGGCATAACGGTTTTTGTCCTGCCCCTGTCCGTTTTAAGCGTCCTGATAGCCACTTCGAAATACTACGATGTTCTCCAGGTGATGCACCTGATCGTACCACTGCTCATCATTTGTGCAGCTTTGGTCGTTCTGGGTTCATATCTGATCATTCGAGCAATTATTCGAATACACCATCAGGACAACTTAATCCTGAAATTAAAGCGCAAGCACATGTGGATTTCAGAGTATATCGATTAATATTGCTGTGCTGTCTTTAATTCGTGTAGCCTCTCAATAAATTATGGAGCCTACTGGTGATAAAATATAACCTGTCTGGCTGTTTGAGCAGGTTAGTGAGCCTTAAGAAAAAACAGCGGT
>CAZDAB010000244.1:0-5268 GCA_964502855.1 uncultured Desulfobacteraceae bacterium
GTGGTTCTGGCCGAAAAGCGAATCCGCGATTCTGCAGAGTATCGTACATATGTTGCCACATTGAATTTTGAACTTCCTCATGCAAAGATATCTAAAAGACTTCCCATAGGCAAGGAAGAAATACTGAAAGAAGCTGACCATAAGCGTTTGAAGGCGTTTTATGATACCTGGTACAGGCCGGAGAAAATGATCCTTGTAATAGTGGGAGATTTTGATACCCAATCGGCGATTTCACTGATAAAGGAAAATTTCTCCTCATTATCGGCCCGGGCGCCTCCTATGCCTGAGCCCGATTTTGGAAAGATAGATCACCTGGGGATAAAACCTTTTTATCACCTCGAAAAAGAGGCGGGAAATACAACGACAAGTATCGAAGTTGTGGAAAAGGTTTCCAAGAAACCGGATTCTTTTGCCTTTCAAAAAGCTATATTAATCGAAGATATTGCCAATCGCATTGTACAGGACCGCCTAAATTCCAGGGTCGGAAAAGCAGGCACTCCCTTTACCTCGGCATCCATTGGTTCGGGATATTTTTTAAATCAAATGAAATATGCTGAAATCACAGCCGAGTGCAGCCCGAAAAACTGGAACAGATCTCTTTCACTTATCGAACAAATCTTAAGAAAGGCATTGAAATTCGGGTTTACTGAATCAGAATTGGACAGGGTAAAAAAAGATTATCTTTCAGAACTTGACAACGAAGTAAAAAAAGCTTCCACACGGGACAGCCGGCATCTGGCACGAAAGATAATGTGGAACCTTAATTCAGATTCAGTTTTTTTGTCGCCGGCACAAAGAAAAGAGCTTTTTACTCCCCTTATCAACGCTCTGACTTTACAAAATGTGCACGATGCCTTCAAAGAGATTTGGGCGCCGGAACACAGGCTTTTACTTGTAACCGGCAATGCAGAACTGACAGGAACGGATAAGGATCCCCTTTCGCAGATACTTGGCGCTTACAACGAAAGCAAAAAGGTACACGTATCAAGACCGGCTGAAAAGAAAACCATAGCGTTTCCATATCTTCAGGAACCCGGCGAAGAAGGATCGATTATCCGGACCAAAAAGATTTCTGACCTGGGAATTGTCCAGGTTGATTTCAAAAACGGTGTCCGCCTTAATCTGAAGAAAACCGATTTTAAGGCCGATCAAGTGCTTATTAATCTTGCCTTTGGCTCGGGCAGAACTTCCCAACCCTTAAAAAAACCCGGCCTCGCTGCGCTGAGCACCAAACTAATTAATGAAAGCGGTCTCGGGGGCTTGGAAAAAGATGGGATTGAACGTGCCATGGCAGGAAAAAGCACGGATGTTTCTTTTGATGTTGCGGAAGATCATTTTTACTTCAAAGGGGAAACCGTTACCCAAGAAGTCCCGCTGTTGTTTCAGCTCCTTTATGCACATCTGGTTGATCCGGGTTTTCGTGAAGATGCTTATACCCTCTCCATGGAACGATTCAGGCAGGAATATCTGGAACTTTCGGGTTCAATCGATGGCGCAATGGTACTTTCAGGAAATCGTTTTCTTGCCGGAGGAGACAGCCGCTTCGGACTTCCCTCTTATGAAGAATTCAGGCAGTTGACCCTTGAACATGTCCGGTCCTGGATCCAGGCATCATTAAAAACGGATACCATGGAAGTCTCGGTAGTTGGAGATTTTGATATGGATTCGGTCATAAAATTGGCCGCGAAATATTTGGGTACCCTTTCCCTACATACCGAAATCTACAAGTCATCAGAGTCAAGGTTGCCTGAATTTCCTGTCGGCCAATTTCACAAGATATCCGTGGCGACAAAAATTCCTAAAGGCATGGTAATCGTCGCCTATCCAACGGAGGACCTATGGGATATAAGCAGAACACGCCGTTTATCCGTGCTGGCGGATATTGTTTCGGACAGGCTTCGTGAGCAGATACGAGAAAAGCTTGGTTCCGCTTACTCTACATTTGCCTTTAACAGACCGAGCCGGGCTTACCCGAAATACGGGGTTTTTCAAGCAGGGGTTTATATTAATCCTGAAGAAGCAAATATGCTAATAAAAAAAGTCAAGAAAATAGTATCCGACCTTGCTGTTGACGGCGCCACCCAGGATGAATTGCACCGGGCCTTATTTCCAACCCTTACCGGTATAAAAGAAATGATGCGCGAAAACAGCTACTGGCTTAACACAGTCCTTACGGGTTCCAAAAAACATCCCCAACAGCTCGACTGGAGCCGCACAATTATGAAGGATTATGCTTCTATTACCAAAGAAGAGGTGTCCAATATTGCGAAGAAATACCTGGATAATGGAAAGGCGACGACGATTATAGTGAAACCTTATTAGGGTTCAAATTGTTACTCAGTTTAACAAATTCTTCTACAGTAAGTGTCTCCGCTCGCCGAAGAGGATCTATGTCCGACCTTTGAAGTATGTTTTTGGCAGTACTTGCATCAATATTCAGTGCGCTTGCCGCAAGCGCGTTTTTAAGGATTTTTCGTCTGTTTCCGAAAGCCGCTTTGATAACACTAAAGAAGAAGGCCTCATCATAAACGGGATATTCTATTGTTTTTTTAAATTTAAATTCAAGAACTTCGGAATCTACTTTTGGTTTTGGAAAAAAAAGAGAAGCGTTAACATCTGCTATTTTTTTTATGTCGGAACAGTACCCAAGCATAACGGTGAGTCTTCCGTAATCCTTGCAACCGGGTTGTGCAGTAATGCGATGGGCCAGTTCCTTCTGAAGCATAAAAATCGCCCGGGTTAACGCCTCTCTGGATTTAATAAGTTGAACAAGAATCTGGGAAGATATGTTGTAGGGAAGGTTTCCCATAACCACCATCTTTTGTCCGACATTTTCTACCAGCAATTTAATATCGATCTTCAGTATGTTTTTTTCCAATATAACAACATTTGAAAGATTACTTGCAAGAATCTCTGTTTTCAAAATATCTATAATTTTGAGATCCTTCTCAACCGCAAAAACCTGACTGACTATGCGGGCTAAAGGAATTGTTAACGCACCCAGGCCGGCGCCTATTTCCAGAACAACGTCTCCCGGTAAAATTCCGGAACGATTCACAATCATCTCCGCAGTGGTCTGATTCGCCAAAAAATGCTGCCCCAGTTGTTTTTTAGGCCTGATATTATGAAAAACCAGCAGTGTTTTTGGTGAGGTCATAGCTTCATCAGAATGCCATAATGGATGGAGAAAAAGATTAAAGCCCTGCTTTTTTGCGCGATCGTATGGTTGTAATAATTTTACGCGTTATAAAATATGAGGCAAAACCCGGAAGAATTCCCAATATTATTCCACCGACTACCATTGCCATAGTGACATCCACCCCAAGCTTTAAAAGTTCTAAAACCGATTCGTATTTTGCGTCAAAGGGAGCTGAATAACCGAAAATAAACATTCCTGCCTTGTAACTTCCCAAGTAAAAAAAAGGTGCGGAAATCGGATTGCAAAACCAGACACCAATGGCAGCGGCGGCTTTACTTCCACGCAAAATAAAAGCCAGAGCAACGGCGATAACCGTATGAAACGGCATAGTAGGGGTTATGCCCACAAAAACCCCGATGGCCATACCCATGGCAATATAATGAGGATCACCCTCAAGCTTTTTTACACGCTTAAAAAAATCACGGATATTATACTTTTGTAACAGTCGTCCTGTTTTTTTGGAACCATGTCGTTTTTCTGCTTCTTTCATCTGGGTATGGGTCATAAGACCTGCGAAATCCCTTCAAATCCTAATCGAGTCAAAACTCGGTCATGAGTTACCCGTTAACAGGAAACTTTCAATTATGTGTCTTTGTTCAATCATGATTAAATTATCACGAAAGGTTCTTATTTTCAACGCTTTATTACTATATGCTCATGCTTTGTGTTCTTTTATCTTCTGACGGTCTCGTAAAAAGTCCAACTTCTGCGTTGTGCTGCATTTCGCAATCATTCAACGTACGACAAGTACGCCTCATGATTACAAAATTTGCACGCCTTGAATTTGAACTTTTTACGAAACCGTCTAAATCGGACTTTTTACGAGTTCATCATCTTCTGAATCTATCATAAAAATGGTATAACTTGACTTTTTATATATTATCAAATAGTTTTAATATTTATATTTTGCTTATACTAGTCATCTTTTCATCCTAACCGTCATATAAGGAGGATCACATGGCAAAGAAAAAAGGCAAATCTGTAAGTTTTGATGCAATGGTAAAGTTCTTCCTCCAGTATTACAATATTCCGAGCCGGAATGATATCGACAAACTCATGGCCAAAATGGATCGTTTGGAAATGCTCATCAAGTCCTCTGCAATGACCGGCAGCGGCGGAGCTATTTCCGGTGTAAAAGCCTCCAAAAGCAGGGCATCAACCGGCGAAACCGCAATGACTTCTACGGACCGGGCGCTGGAAGTCATTAAACGATTCAGAAAAGGTGTGGGATTTACCGATGTTCAAGAAAGAACAGGTTTTGAAGAAAAAAAACTTCGAAATATTATTTATCGTCTGCATAAAATGGGCAAAATTGTTCGCAAAACTCGCGGCCTTTATATCGCTGCTTAGAAGTGGTTTCAAAACCTCCTCTCAGGCCCAATTCCTGTGTTGGGCCGAGGGATTCAATACTCGAAATATTAAATATATTCCTGCGTTTGAATCCCTCGTCCCGCCTTGACGTTGAACCTGACTGAAGGTTTTGAAACCACTTATAGGCTCTTAGGAATTGCCCATTGTCGATTGAAGATTGAGGACTTGATGAAAAGCCAGGTGGTTGATGATTCCCTAACCGTTTGGCGGGGCTGAACTATTGGGGAAAAAACAACATATTTTAGACATTTTTAATTAAGGGTTAAGTTATGAATACACTTTTGGATAAGAACAATCCGGACATCAAAGAAGGAGACCGCATTTTCGGATATTTTATCAGGCAGATTGCAGAACTTAAAGAAATCGATGTATTTCTTTATCTTCTTGAACACACCCTAACCGGCGCCCGGCATACCCACATCAGTAACAAAGACAAAGAAAATACATTCAGCGTAGCCTTTAAGACCGTTCCTTCTGATTCAACCGGTGTTGCTCATATCCTTGAACATACCGTTTTGTGCGGTTCTAATAAATTTCCTGTGAGAGATCCGTTCTTTTCCATGCTTAAAAGGAGTCTGAGCACTTTCATGAATGCTTTTACTTCATCGGACTGGACCATGTATCCTTTTTCCACTCAGAACCGAACAGATTTTTTTAACCTCATGGATGTTTATCTGGATGCTGCTTTTTACCCCAAC
>CAZDAB010000245.1:0-5263 GCA_964502855.1 uncultured Desulfobacteraceae bacterium
TTTTATAATTGGGCTTATCTGTATCGGATTCCGTTCAGCTAAAGATTTACGGGCAAAACTAAGAATCTGTTTCACCAAAGCTGATGCTCTTAAGGAGGCCGAGCGAATCTCGTCCAAATACTCCTTTGCGGGACTTGTGTCCGGTACATCGTCTATGGTCAGTTCTGCATTAGCGATAATAATGCCGAGGATGTTGTTGAAATCATGGGCGATTCCGCCAGCCAACGTGCCGATGGATTCCATTTTCTGGGACTGGATGAGGCGTTTCTCCAATTCAATTTCACGAGTGACATCACGTTTTATCGACACAAAATTTGTAATATTGCCCAATTTATCTAATACAGGTGAGATTGTCGCATCTGCCTCATAAAGGCTGCCGTCTTTATTTCTGCTAATGAATCGTCCCTGCCAATCATGCCCACGGGTAAGGGTGTCCCTCATTTGTTTATTAAACAAAGCATCCTGCTTTCCGCTTTTCAAAATACGCGGGTTCTGCCCGATCGCCTCTTTGCGGCTGTATCCCGTTACACGCTCGAAGGCCGGATTGACATATTGAATGGTTCCGTCTTGGTCGGTAATGAACACGGATTCCGAAACCTGTTCAATGGCGACCGACAGGCGATCTCGCTCTTCTTCAGCCCGTTTTCTTTGGGTAATATCCGTAACAAAAGCAAAGGCGCCCTGCACTGCTCCGGATTTATCCCTGAGGGTTGTGGCATTAAAATATGTGTGCAGGTCCTGACCGTTCTTTTTTTTCAGGGTAATTTCATAACTGCGATGGGCCGTATCGGGTATCTTTGAGGCCTGCTCAATAAAAATCTTTCGGTTCTCATCATCGACGAAGTCAAAGGGTGTTTTCCCAAGCATCTCATCTTGACGGTAGCCGAGCATTTTGCAAAAAGACTTGTTAACTTCGATGATTTTGAGTTCAGAATTTAACATCCAGCATCCTTCCGATGTGGTTTCCAGAAGGGTTCGATACTTCTCTTCACTCTTCCGAAGCGCTTCATCTGTCTGTTCTATCTCAATTATGTGCCCCAACCGCTCGGCAATAGCATTGATTAGTTCTCTTTCTTCTTTGAGGAAAGGACTTTCATCTATTTCAAGCTTTTCTTCCAAATAACAGACTTCTAAAGTCCCCTTTAGTTCTCCATAAACGAATATACCACTTGCTTGATTCCATTTAGTTTGTTTGAAGTTTTCCGTTTTGTACTCTTTCCCATTCAGCAAGATTCGGGCGCAAGTGACTTCCGGATACTGAAAGGAAGGAGGCATGATATTGGCTACAGCTTGAAGGACTTCATCTAATGAGGTGTCTATCTTTTCAACAAGACCAGAAATGCTGTAAAGACAGTTCAATTCTTTTACTCGTTGGCTGAGATCATGCGTTGTTTCCCGTAGCGATTCCTCTACCTGCTTGCGTTTGCTGATGTCATGAAACAAAGAGATGTAATATCGTATTTGATCCTGTGAGTCGCGAATCGCAGATGAACTCACCATAACCCACAATGGGTATCCGAGTTTGTGGATGAATCGCTTCTCATAGGCACTTTTCTCTCCAGCTTTTACCCGTTTCAACCAATCGAAACAGCCGTCCAGGTCATCCGGTTCGGTAATTTCAACCCAGGTCTTACCCATTAATTCTTCTTCTGAATAGCCAAGAAGCCTGCACAGCGTCTGGTTGACTTTCAAAAAATAGCCATCGTTCGCCATTAAAGCTATGCCAGTTGACGCGTCTTCAAAAGCTGTACGGAATCGCTCCTCACTCTCTATCAACGCCTCTTCTGCCGGCTTGCACTTAAGACGTTGCAGGTCCTTGACACAGATCGTGTTGTTTTCTTTGGAAAATGGAATCGCCATGATTATAATTCCTTATAGTTGAGCAGAATTGGTTTATTTCTCACTTATTTCAATTTCTCAATTCGTAATTCCTGAATAGATGCAGAAGCATTTAATCAAAATATGCATTAAATAAATATTCCATCTCATCGAGATCATCTTTGTATATTAAAACGGAGATATGCTTCGCAAATATATCGAGCTTGATCAGCGCATTAAGGATTGCGTCTTTCATTTTAATGCTCGATAGTCTCTGGCAAAGACTCTTATTAACGATTTGAATGTCATCATAAATTTTAACAAGGTTTTTCAATTCCCAGTCAGGCGTCTTGCCTTGCCTACATAAAAAATATTGTGCTAATAAATACATGGACATCACTCGATACTGCGTTTCTTTCATTGTGGGGAACGGTAAGTGATACCGAACCATGGGTTTTAATTTCGCCATAATGGGGCACGCACTTGTAACCATATATATACCCAATAAAGAACTTATTCCTTGTTGTAATGTGGTATTCTTCATATATTTTCTTTCCCCGGTCTGGATTATTAGGTCAACTTTATTCCAGGATATCGCAGTTTCAAAAAAATCCACCAGGTCAACAAGATTTATGGCTATTGGGCAAAATAGATGTTGGCCCTCGTGCAAAGAACAATTTGGGCATTGATGAAATTTTAATTCTGTCCATTTGGGACAGGATGCCTTTCTTGTTTGTATCAAATTAAGGGTTTTCTCATCCAGCTTAACATCAATATTTCGTTCCAAACCCTTGTCAAGTATAAACCTGTATTGAAAGCGGATCACTTTATCCGTATCGTCAAGATTCTTACTCACGGCAAGTCCCTTATTTTAAGCGTTTCTTCTTTCTTAGTTACGCGTATTACTTCCTGGATATTTATAATTTCTGCTTTCATTTGTTGTTTAAATGTTTCTTTGACGACAAGGTTTTCCTATCAAAAGGCTTTGTGAAAAGAGAATTAAAAAGACAACCACAATCTCAGGTTAATGAAAAGACAGGCAAGTAATAGCAAGATGCCTAGCAGGATATTGTGGCTATAAAACCAACCATCAATATTTATTTTGTTGTGCAACGGCCTGAACAGCCTTTCTGTGGAAAGACAAAAACTTGGCTTATTAAATTTCCAGACCGATGATAAATTGTGAGAGAAAAACTCTCAAACCGGAATCTGTCACATTCCCGGAGTGCCTCCACCACCTGCACCTCCGGATCCCGCAAATTTTATGCTGAAATCATCAAAGAACTGATCATTGGCTGTGTTACTATCATAATAGCCATGTAATCCAATCTCATCCGGTCTATTGCTGCCAAAATTCTCAGATGTGATTGATGAATCAACGATGGGTTGAGTATTTGTATTCCATACCACCGGATTAAAATTGGTATAATTGAAGTTAATCGTATTCCTGGGATAACTGGCCGTTCCCTGAATATATCCTGAAATATGGTTTTCCCTTGACCCGCCAGCCCCCGAGAATTGCTCATCTATTTTTACGATAATTGTTGACCAGTCCTTTAAATTACCTCCGTCGATCACTCCGTCGGAAGCATCCAGTTTCTTGTAATCCAGCAGGGTGTAGTTCCCGGAAACCTTTTTCCATAGAACAATATAAGGAGACCCATCCATAAGAATGTCGAATGAGGAGGGAAGGTCGTTAATCCAACTAGGCCTCTGTCTATCATCACGGCCAATCGATCTGAAAAAGGAAATTCCATAGTAGTTATTGTCATCAACATATCGAAACGACAGGCCGAGCATGTAGTGCTCCCCTTTACTTCCCTGTGCCTCTACTTTGATCTTTACCTGTAGCTCATAATCTAAAAGTCCATTAGCGCCAGACCATATACTATCAAGATCCGGGATATTAGTATTATCCTGCCAATGAAGACTGATAGCAATCTCTTTTCCTTTAAGGTTTACAGCAGATTCGCCATCAGCAGGGCCTCCACCTTTAATTGAGGCCTCATTGCCTTCAACGTTCCAATTTTCGGCGAATGTATCTGGATCATTGCCCTGTTCTGTGAAGCCTTCACTTGGCTTAGCATAGTCGCTGCTTCCACCCGGTAGAAATCCTAACACCGAAATACGGGTAAAGGTATTACTTGTTGCCATGGAGCTCCCTGGACCAAATTTGCCTGTGGATGTGATTGTAACGCAGGTGTGCATTACGATCTTGGTATTGGCCTGTTGTACCGAAAAAGAGAAAGCCTTGCCGGGGTCTCCTAATACAGAGATACTATTCAAAGTATTGGTATCGCGCTCACGGTAAGCATAAACATTTGTAGTATCACCTTCCACTTCAAAGGTTCCGTTACGAGGTGGAAAGATGCTGCTCCCATTACTGATGGTTATGGTGTTGTCCGCATTAGACACCACTTTGGTTTCTGAAGGGTAACACACAGGAACAATGTTGGTTCCTTCATTTAGATCTTCTACCAATGCGGTAGAAAGCTGAAAGGTGAAATTCCCCCCACTTTCATTGACACTTGCATAGCTGTAGTATTCGTACCCACCTGCCCCAAAAATGGCCAGAGTTCCGGATGCAGGCACGGTAAAGCCGTCTGGCTGTGCCCCGGGAAACGCAGCTTCAAGACTCGTATTTCCAGTAGAACGGTTTGCTGTGCTTTTAAAATAATAAGGATATATGCCGAGAGTGAACTTTCCCTGGTTATCAAGAAGCTCGAGGAATTTATTATGCAGGGATTCCAGTGTACTATTTTTTATTTCTTCGGTACCGGCATTCTTGTATTGGCCGGTAGCATACCTATAGCCCGATTCTGCGAGATAACTGGCTCCTGTTGAGGCATAGGTAGCCAGGTTGCTGAAAGTTGAAGTCGTCGTAAAGGAAAACATTGCCACGCCCAAAGAGGCAAAAATAACCATGGTGATGATCAGACTGATAAGAATGCCGCCCTTTTGACTCGAGCCTGCAATCCCATCATTCATTCCAATTGATTGGACCATTATATCTACCATTTCTTCGGGTGTTGATTATGGTTGAGAATGTGAGAGTTCCCCCACTGACCCCTGTCCGGTTGAGGATCAATTCAACCTTGACCGCATACAAATCAAGAACGCTGTCTGAAACAGCCCAACTGTTACTTCCCGTGGAATCCTTATAGTATTCAAGAGCAAAGCTGTTTACCTGGTCGATAAGCACGGATCCAGTGTTCTCGTCAGGCAGGGAGGACCCGTTTACTATTTTTATTTCATCACCCACCCGTGCGATGCCTCGGAAAAAAGGTGAGGAGTCATAACCGGGCCTCACTGAGTAGATTATGGAGCTTGATGTGGCATTAGTCACATCAGTCAGATTTTGAAATTCGAGCCTTAGCCTGGTTATGGCAAGTGGTGCTTTTTCAGATAGTGCGGCGTTTGTCTTGGTGAATACATACCCATCCAC
>CAZDAB010000246.1:0-5261 GCA_964502855.1 uncultured Desulfobacteraceae bacterium
CAAATCCGACGTGCCCTAGACTCGCTCCAGGTGACAAAATATTTTAATTTAAATTAGCGTGTGCATCTGCGAAATGAAATCTTGTCTGATACTCGCAACATCTTTAAAAAACTGGATATAAAGGCTCCGAAACAGCTAATTTATCTTGAAAATACCCCCCCCAAATAGCCGAAATCTGTAGACACACGCTGAATATCATTCAGTGTGCTAAATGCCCGTACACCAAAGGCCCGTGCGATTTACAATGCTTACAAAACGAAAACCCAAGTAAAACACGTGTAATTTTCTATGGTTGGGCAAAAATTGATAAAAAATAACGATTGACAACCGGGCTCGCCTTTAGTATAGAAGTTTTGATTGTCACCGCAAACAATGGGCTTCCATTGTTGAGGTTTGTATGAGTTCCATACACAATCATAAATTTTCAATCTACTTCACTTTACCCGCTCTCAAAAAGCGAGTTCTTATCATTCAGTTATTCGATTTTGAGGTGGACGGGAATCATGACAACAGGATGGAGAACCACTGCTGGTCCGAGCACTCACCCAAAGAATATCCGCTTGCACGGTGTACTTGCGAGAAACACAAAGGCCGCTAAAGCTGGCGGTAAGAAGTACCTTCGTGAACAGATCGGCACCGGCAAACACCCCATTCACATAGAGCACGGCCACATGTACGACACGGACAACGCTGACCGTGACTGGTCCCAATCCGGCAACGGTTTTGGTGTGGTCTTCTTGGGCTATGCCGACGACCTCACATCGCGGCTGGCAATGCGCAGTTCCCATCAGGATTGGGCGCTCAAGACGGCTGATGATGTTTCGAATTTTTTTGATTTCGAAATGCGTCTCTATGGTCTGCGTCGAGCAGACGAGTTGTTCAAGGACAAGAAGATTCGACTCGTCATCATGGGGCACACCCATGAGCCCACGTTGATTGCTTCCCCTGTCCGCTGCGAATTGGGACCGTTGTACCCTGGATGGAATTCGTACAAGCAGGGCAAACATTGGTGGAAATCGGACAAAGAACTGGCAAGAGAACGTGAGCTTGCTCTCAAAGCCCCGATATTGGGGCATGATGAGATGACAAGCAGGGCTGCGACCCACCTGGAAACAAGTGTTGAATCATCAATGCTTAGTGGTCTGGATCGTATTCGTTCACCGCAAAAACGCAAAGAGCGCAAAGGCTTCAAAATCGTAGAGAAATCGGACAGCGTCTCTGCGCCGGGCTTGCAGCGTCTGAGGGGACGACGCGCATTCTATGTGGCCCATAGTCTTGGTTTGTACCCTTTGCGTCCTTGCGGCGGTGAACGGGTACCTTTCCGAAAGGACACGCTGTCCCTCCCCCCGGAAGGTTATGGAAATGGCTGATTTGCTGAAGAAAAACGCAGCCGATGGCGGTGGTATCCTTTTTCTTGATCTACTTAAGAAAATCGATATGGGACCCGCGAACCCTCCAGCTGAAGTTGAGGACCCTCCCGAAGACAGGCCGTCAAAGACTGTGGAGCGTCGGCCGGTTGGTGATGGAGAGTATCTGGTCCAACAAGGAGAGTGCATTTCAAGCATAGCTTATAGTAAGGGTCATTTCTGGGAGACCATCTGGAATGACCCTGCCAATGCAACCCTTAAGAGAGTTCGCAAGGACCAACACGTTATCCTTCCCGATGATCGGGTGCACATTCCACCCATAAGAATCAAATGGGAAGATGGTCAAACAGAACACAGGCACCGTTTTCGAAGGAGAGGGATACCGGAGAGATTCCACATACAACTGCTTGATTTTGACGAGCAGCCTCTACCAAATCTAGAGTACAGACTAGTGATCAACAATAAGTCAAGGAATGGATTTACGAATGGGAAAGGAGAAATCATCGTATCTATTCCTCCAGATGCCAAGGAAGGTACACTTATAATCGACTCAATTCAGACAACTATCCAACTTTCTTTTGGAGCCCTTGATCCAGTAATAGAGTTGAGCGGTATACAAGCTCGATTGAATAATTTAGGGTATAAGCCAGGTGCTGAAGACGGAAAATGGAGCCAGTCAACAGATAGTGCTATTAGACATTTTCAAGATAGACAGGGTCTCAAAGTCACCGGTGAGATAGATGATAATACCCTCTCTAAGTTAAAAGAAGTCTATAAAGATGAGGAATAATATATGGGCAAGCCAAAGAAACCCGGACCGCATGAACAGCCATCGCAAATATCCAAAAGTGCCCAAGTTCGGAGGGGGGGAGAATCAAAGCCAAATAAATACAAATGCTCATCACATAAGGACTGTGTTCTTGAGGACGCCCTCCGCATGCGAATTGAGTTGACAGAGTATACAAATAAAAAGATCCCATCAATTCAATATCATGAGCGCATGCAGAGGCTCGCGAGGTTCCTGGAAGATGTTGGAAAAAGCAAGGCTCGAAAGGATTGGTGGGACTTGGTTGTGAAGGACTTCTCAACGAAGAAATATCAGAATTGGGCTCAACTCGAAGGAATAAAGGGCGATATCGACAGAAAGGCTGCACGCTACTGGAAGTTTATGAACGATAAGGTCCGGCCGGATCTGGAAACCTACCACGATGACCATGAACGCATAAAATACGCGTATTTATTGAAAAAAGATACGCTTGTATATCCTACTCAATCGACCATTAATTGGTATAATAAGTTCTTGTATCCTGCATTATTCCCGAACTCTGACAGTGCATGGTCCAAAGTTTTTACTTTTATAGAACCCACCGGTGAAATGTACAAGGAGTGGATTGCTGAGATCGCTCCCATGTTTGTCTGGAAGTGTGAAAGTCCACCCAATGAATTGATAAAAGTTCTTACATATGTATTTACCGGCTGCAAGAATAAACCAATACGGCCCATAATATCTATTGGAGGAGTTTCAATAAATATTGAAGAATTAATTAGAGTTGACCATTCTAGTATCCGCACAGCAGTTCTACCACGTTTTTTCGGTAAAAAAAATCCGATAGGAATAAACACGTACAGTATAAATACAATTGCCAGCGTCTATAATGTGGGAGTTTATGCAGGTATCTTATCCGCAATTGCTTTTGCGAGAAGTATCCCTGACCTTGTAGAAGACCCAAATGTCAGAAACTTGATGGACTCCACGGCAGGTTTGTGCGGTCTTCTGGAGGGGGGATCAAGGATCATGGTTGCCAAGAGCGTGAGAGCCACTCTGAAGGGGCCGGCTCCACTGTCTTTTGATGGTCCTGCCATGGATGCCTTTGGAAAAATTGGTCAAAAGGGGATAGTCCCCCATTGGACTTTTGCAGCAAAGTACTTCAACATTGGAGCAAATGTCATGGCCGGGGCGAAAGGTGGTATAGATGCTTATCATTCGTTTCAAGACCATGCTATGGGCCTTGGAATATTTAGTACCATGGGGAGTCTCGGCTCCTTTCTTCTGATTGTGCCCAATCCTTGGGTGGCTGGCGCTGGGGCAATTCTGACCCTGGCTGGAGCCATCGGGACCTCTATGTGCAGTGAGGACGAGCTGGCTCAATGGGCCAGGCGTTGCCCATATGGGGTTGCTCAAAAATACGGCGACGAAAAGGCAGAGGATGAACTGAGAGAAGTTCTTTACAAAATCCGTTGCAAAAGGGCAGAGCAATTGGAAGAAGATGCCAAGAAAGATGACGCAAGGGCACACGAGTTTATGGCTGGGAAGAGGGTCGACAGGCTCCCTGTGATGTCTCCCGCAGAAGATTGGCAGGATAGTGTCAACTACTGGATGACCAAGGCGGAAGGCCTTAAATTGGAGGCTAATCAGCTGAGGATAAAATGGAAGCCCCAGGTCGACGCACCCGCTTAGATTTGACCCGGACTCCGAACTTGGTGTGCTCTCATGAATGTTAACCACCGCAAAGACGCATAAGGATGTAGAGCAAGACTGAGAGCGACACCGGAAGAATATTGCCCCCTCGCACGCTCCAAGTCTGCTGCGAAGGGGCGGTGTGATTTCCTTGCCATGTCAAAGCCTTTGCGCTCTTTGGATCTTTCCGGTGAACACTTGCAGCAAGACGGCTGGGCGATACGGCTCAGGAGCATGAAGATGAGGCCAGCGGGGCGCTGTTGGGGGAAAAGCCATGAGTATTTCCGACCGGTCCGAAAAGTGTGACGCCGATTTTTCGCTGACACCAGTCAAGGGATGCGTGGAACCGTGCCCCGTTCGTCAAATGTGCAAGAGGGGTATCTTGCCGGGTCAATTTGCAGAACGTGCATCGACAAGGAGATAGCACATAGGAAAGCATAGCCCGCCTTTTAGACGTCACAAGAGGGTAACCCAACATTTTCACTACCAGGGGTCATAGGTGGAGAAATATTAAGCAAATCAAAAGACAATTGGGTCAATCAATTATGTTAGTAATTCGTCGAGAACAGATGCATGTCTTCAATGAGACGATGCTGAAAAAGTTTAAAGATCGAATGCTGAGGTATTTAGCCAAGCATTTTCCTGAGCTCTGTTCAGCGGAAAATGAAAAAGCCGTCAGAGAATTTATACAGAAAGGCATAGAACGTTCCAAATTCTATGGAATTACTGATGAACAAAATGTCGCCAGATATATTGACCTGATGTTCCGGTTCACTGAGGGATTCGAAACAGAAAAATGGGCAGCAGATATACTGAAGAACCCGGACCTTAGATCGCGCACAAAGATGGAACAGCTTTGGAATATCGCTAAGCAGAAAGCTTCAAATCCTACATGTCAGGGAGATGACGATGAAGCAGAACGATCTGGCCAGCTTTGACAGCCACAATGACGTTGGAAGTGCAGTCCAGAAATGCCCGTCTTTTTGGATAGAGATAGAGTTGGTAGACGAAGAAAATCAACCTGTCCCTGAAGAGCAATACAAGATTGAACTCCCAGATGGAAAAACAGTCCAGGGGCGTCTTGGCGCTAAGGGATTGGCCTATGCAGGAAACATTGGAAAGGGGGGCAATTGCAAGATTACTTTTCCGAACCTAGACAAGGATGCATGGAAGAAGATCTAACGGCAAGAGCCTCTTATAGGGAATGGGAATTGACTAAATTTGCAACGGTGTCCGGGTCTTGTATACTGCCGTTGATAATTCGTGGAAATGTAACAGTTTAGTCCCTATTTTAAGTGATTGGAACGGCGAAAGCAAGTCGTCAACTTGAATTGTGATACAGAGCAGCCTGAGAAGTTTTTGTGTCTGCAGTCAAGAGGTTTTGCAGGAATTGCCTTGGGTGAACAGCCTGAGGGTCAAGAACAGCCTGAGGGTCA
>CAZDAB010000247.1:0-5241 GCA_964502855.1 uncultured Desulfobacteraceae bacterium
ACGACATGCGTACAACAAAATGGCAAAACTTGTCCCCGAAATCCGAATTTTATCTATTTATCCCCAGAGATGAAAAGCTTTTGGAGCTGTATGAAAAAGCGCCCAAAATAACGGATGTTTTCCCGATAAACAGCGTGGGAATCGTTACCGCAAGGGATAAATTTGTAATTGATACGGATAAAAGCGCACTTAAACGTCGCATCAAAATGTTATGCGATGAAACTTTTCCGGATGAATTGATTCAGCAACCATATAAACTTAAAGATAAATCCAATTGGAAGCTAAAGAATGCCCGAAAAAGCCTTAGAAAAGATAGCGATTGGGAAAGTTCAATAACAAAAATCTTATATAGACCTTTTGATATTCAATGGATTTTTTATCATGATGAAATGATTGAGCGTTCTAGGAAAAAGGTCATGCGTCATATGTTGAAAGAAAATTTGGGTCTGATTACTAATCGTCAGGTGAACAGTGGGTTTAAACATATTCTTTGTTCGAATTTAATAATAAATGACTGTACGGTTTCATTAGAGACTAGAGAACGGTCATATCTGTTTCCCCTTTATTTAATACCCGACGCCATCGAACAAACCAAAGAACGTCGGCCGAATATCAGCCCAAAAATATTTTCAGCCCTGACTAAAGCATGCCAAAACAAACCGACTCCTGAAAATATCTTCTATTATATTTACGCAGTATTATATGCCAATGAATACCGCACAAAGTATGCCGAATTCTTAAGAATCGATTTCCCCAGGGTACCGTTTACTCAAAATTTTGAACTATTTCGGAAAATGGGAGTGTTCGGCCAACATCTTACCGATTTGCATTTGCTGGAATCTGCGGAGCTTGATCCGCCGCTGGCAAAGTTTCAGGGAACAGGTAAAAACAGTGTCGACAAATTGAAATACAATCAAAAGGGGTCAAGGGCTTATATCAATATCGATCAATATTTCGAAGGGGTTGAAAAAGCAGTATGGGAATACCAGATCGGCGGGTATCAGGTTTGCCATAAATGGCTCAAAGATCGAAAAGGGCGAATATTGTCACTTGAAGAAATTAAACACTATTGCAAGGTCGTTACGGCAATTAAAAAAACAATTGAAATCCAAAAAGATATTGACGCCGTCTATCCCAAAATAGAAAAGGAACTTATTGATTTTTAAATTAAATCTAAACCTCTTCAACTAACAATCGAATATTCTTATCTGTCCCGACCTAAACTTGATTTGACAGAATAGCAAGCCGGGTCAATACATCACTTGACAGTTCATTTTTCAGAATTTGATATCACAACCAATTGAACTGTTGCCAAAATGGAAGATAGATTGCAGATAGTACAGATTTTGAATTGATGATTTAGTTTGTAAATCAAGCATTTTTAGAGCTTCAATTTTTCCAGGTTTAGGGCAGGAATCAAGCATCGAAATTGTATAGAGATAGCCACAATATATGAGCTAAAATTTAAAAACAGGTTCTTTAAAAGCCCTTCTCCATAGCTATGTATTATTTAGTGCCCAAAATCCACCGCCTAATTTTACGAATTCCTTTATTAATAAGGTTCTATGGCAATTTTGCTTGCACCCAAGTATTACATCTAAATCTTTATAAACCTATGGTTTATAATACTTCTACAATTTTGGTGGTGAATTTAGGCTATGTCTTCTTGACAAAATGACCGATATCAGTTATCTGAATTTCAGTAGTCGGTTGCCGCAGCATCATTGATGTGTGAAATCTGGTCCTCATATATATTGGGATACAACATGTTACGGCACATAACCGTAAATGTTCCTTGATTTTGTTCTTAAAAGGGAATTCTTAGCAACCAACTCAACTTAACGGCTCTGGTTTTCAGGACAAAGGAGGCCATCATGTTTTCACTACCCCTTTCCGTTCGACTGTTTATTATCATTGGTCTTGCACTTTCCATCGGTGGCTGTGCCTCCATGGTGGGGCATCACAAGGTTGAAGATTTGTATGACGTAGCCTTGGGTTCGTCTCCGGCGCGTACTTACCAGGCAACGTTCGAGGAAGTGAGGCAGGCGGCGCTTTATAGCATGAAGCAAACGGGCTTTGAAAATATCGCAGAGCATCAAAATGCCAGTGCAGGCTGGTTTGTCACCGGCGAGATTAAATATTCCTGGCGCAGTAATGGGCAGTTTGTGCGTGTATCGGTACGCGCCATACCCGGCAGCAAACCTGCAAAAACCCAGGTGTTTTACCACTCGGTAAAGCGCTATGAGATGAATGTGACGGAAGATCTAGGAGTGATTCGGGACAAGGTGCTCAATTTAATGGACAGTTATATCGAGTCACTGTAAGACAAGGATATTCGATGTGAAATTCGCCTCGCCAAACAAGTATGTGCAACTTGCCTGTCTGGCCATAGCCGGCAACATGCTGGTTGCCTGTGCTGATCTGGCCAAATCGGGCAAGGCGTATCAGACCGACCTGACACCGCAAATGCAGCTACAGGCTTCGCGCCTGCGGGGCAGGGCGCCAGTACCACACTGGCAAACCATCGCAGCGGCGCCAGAGATCGACGAATTACTACCCGGCCCGAATGGCACCACCCTGGTCAGTTTTCTCGAACTGGATACACGTTATCCCAATTCCCCGGCACTGGTTCCCTACTACGGGCCTTATGCGCTGTATGACACCTTATCCGGGCGGGAACTGTGGCGGCATCAGCGAGACCGCAATCCAGACCTGGCCTACAGTGTGCTGCTGACCGATCCTTACCTGGTTTATGCCGCTAAAGGTGATACCAGCACGCGTATCGCCGTGGTTGATCCGGCTAACGGCAAGCTGTTATGGGAAACCATGGTCAATAGCCCTAGAGTCAACCTGTCGGTTAACGGTGCCGGTGGCGCGCTGGCGGTACATAGTGTGGGGACGAGTCCAAAACTAACCCTGTATTCATTAAGGCGTGGTAAAGCACTGTGGTCGGTTGCGCTGCCATCGGGACAGGCCCTGATCGAGTTTGATGATGATCGGGTGCTGGTGGCTGCCAGGCATTTAACGGCTTATACATGGCGTAGCGGTCAGCGGCTCTGGCGTATCAATGGTCCTGCCAGAAAAAGTGAGCCACAGACCATGGTGGTCCATGATCGCGGTTATCTTATGGCCTGGCGCAACGGTAGCATTAGCCAGGTGTCGTCTGCAGGTAAGCTCGTCTGGCGCTCATACCTGGCGGGTTTTCCGCAGCTGGCCACGGTTAGTGGCAAACTGGCCATCGTCGCCATGCAATCCGCTAATCGTCGAAGTGCTTTGCAGGCATTCTCCCTGGGTAGTGGTAAGACTTCATGGCAACGCAAGTTGTCTGCCCCCTTATCCAGTGCCCTGTTGATTCAGCACGATCGCCTGTTTTATACCAGCGGTGGCAAGGTGGAATCGCTAAGCATTCGTGACGGTCGACGACTGTTCAGCGCGGCACTGGCAAAAAGAACGGCAGGGCGTTTACCGGATCATCTTGTGCTGTTCCCACAGCATATTGCAGTGGCATCGGAGTCCATGGTGTCCGGTCATGCTATTGCCGACGGTCACGAGTTATGGCGCATCGATCTGCACGGTATCGATTATCTCACCCAGGCAGTGGCCCGTGCACAGCTGGAAGGTTCACTGGTGGGTGATACGCGCAACCGCATGGCGGATGTTATGCAAAACTACCGGCGTAATCTCGATAACATGCATGTTAGCAGTAATTTTTACGCCAAGCAGGCCAGGCAAAACTATATCAATGTGTATAACCGGACACAGAGGGCCATCAGCTCCGGCAATGCTGCGCAACGCGCAGATGCCCGTTTCCAGCGCAGCCTGGCCGCTTCAAATGTGCAGAACGTGAACATGATTAACCGCAGCTTCGACACCATGATGTTAAATGTGAACACGGCCCTGAATGTACTGGCTTTCGCACAGGCCGCAGAAGAAAACGCACGTGTAGGCGCCGCAGCCGCTGACCGGGATCGCGCGTATAAACGCTTGCAGTTGTCGTACAAAATTCACGAAGCCGGTTTGCAGGGGGATTATTATTTACGTCCCTTCCGGAGTCGCAGTGGTAATGGACTGGTGGTGGTAAACCTGCGCAGGGGTAAATGCGCGGAAATTGCCACCGGCCCAACTGAAACTATTCTCGAAGATAAAATTTATATGAACATCATGCCCGGTTTGATTACCGGTAATGCAAGCCTGCTTACCCTGGGTACCGGTCTCGATGTTGCCAAGTGGCAAACGGACGAACGTTTTCGCGCCAGCACCCTGCAGTCATCCATGTTTGCCTGGGCCCTGGAAGATCGTTATCGCACCACCCTGATACTGCGCTCGCTACTTTCTTATAAACTGTCAGATGTGAACTTCCTCGCAGCCTCGGATTATGAGAAGTCTTCCCTGACCCGACGACGGTCTCGCATCATTCACTAGGTCTTAGCTGTGTCCATGATAATTATCAACTCATGAAACCCGCTATGCCAGGTTTTTCAAGATTAATAAACATTAAGCCAGAACTTGATCAACGGAATGGTTTTCTGATTGGCCTGTCATCGAAAGGTTACAGTGCTCATGTAACATTATAAATGGTCGTGATGAAAACATTGATTATACAAAAAACACCTTTGGTGGTTTAATGATGGTCATGCAGCTTGTCAGCAGTAAGCGCAAATTTTTACTAAAGGTCAATAGCCTGGAACTGGCTATGGACTTAGACTTAGGACTTAGTAGGACTTCGGTCATAAAATTTAACTATTTATTTGGATTTGGGGATGCTCGACTTGTTGCCTCAATCGTGCATTTCCCAAAATTGAAGATTTGTAACCAACATCATGACCGAAGCCTTTTAAACCTGAACTCAGACTATGTGTTAACTTGCCACTGTATCGGCATCATTCAAAACAATAATTGATATACAGATATCATATTTATCTGGTGTCAGTTCAAGCAAATCCTAATTTTGACCTTTGTCAAATCATCTGCGTCTATCGACATCTTATCTGTGATACTTCCTTCGAGTGATTCTCAACTTGCCCGTATTTCCGATAACCAACCTTCACCCCGATGCTATGGCGAGCAGGCAGTCATCCGTTCATGAGAAAAAAAGCGCCTATGGGGTATATAGTTAAATTGTCCGTCATTTATCTTTCATACACCCACAACTATCTGACACCGAGGTCTCGGAAGGTTTTGGATTGAAACCAACAGAGTACTGAGTAACCTTAAGATTGCGTTTCCAACTTGGCCATTGTT
>CAZDAB010000248.1:0-5233 GCA_964502855.1 uncultured Desulfobacteraceae bacterium
CGACGTCCGGGCATGAGGCGGCCTGTAAATTCATCTACGATGATAACCTCCCCATTTTTGACGATATAGTCGACATCTCGCTTGAAGAGGGCGTAGGCTTTAAGTGCCTGATTTATATGATGTAAAAGTTCAATATATTTCGGATCATACAAATTGTCGACTTTGAGTATTTTTTCCGCTTTTGCAATCCCTTCCTCGGTCATAACTGCCGACCGGGCCTTTTCATCCACGGTGTAGTCTTTCTCAAGCACAAGACGTGGAATAACGCCATTGACCAGATGATATAGTTCCGTCGATTTTTCAGCCGGACCGGATATAATCAACGGGGTTCGAGCCTCGTCAATCAATATACTGTCCACCTCATCAACAATGGCAAAATTAAGTTCTCCCTGGACAATGGAGTCTTTGTCAAACTTCATATTGTCCCTCAAATAGTCAAAACCGAACTCATTGTTTGTTCCGTATGTAATATCTGAATGGTATGCGGCTTTTCGCTCTTCATCATCCAGACCGTGCAATACACATCCGACGGAAAGACCGAGAAAATTATAAATATGTCCCATCCATTCTGTATCACGCCTTGCCAGGTAATCATTTACCGTAATAATATGAACCCCCCTGCCGGTAAGTGCGTTCAGATAAGCGGGAAGAGTGGCTGCCAGAGTCTTGCCTTCACCGGTCTTCATTTCAGCAATCTTTCCCTGATGAAGAACAATTCCGCCGATGAGCTGTACATCAAAATGCCGCATCTTTAGGGTGCGGACCGAAGCTTCTCTCACGGTTGCAAAAGCCTCCGGAAGAATATCATCAAGCGATTCACCATTTTTCAAGCGCTCTTTAAACAACTGTGTCTGTGTTTTCAGCGCCTCATCATTCATTGCCCGGATCTGAGGTTCTATGGCATTGATATTTTCAACAACCGGTTGAAGCTTTTTTAATTCCCGTTCGTTTTTGCTGCCGAATACTTTGGTTAAAAAATGTGCAAACATATAATTAATATTCCTCCTGAATGGTTGTGCTATATTTTTGGCTCAGAGTATACCATTAATCGATAGATTTTGCAAAACCGGTTGTGACGATCTCACGGTAAGGATCATAAAATGAAAGGGAAGGGAAGAAAAGTAAAAAAATCCAAGGAATAGCGTATAAAGAATGTTGGTTGGTTACATTGAGTTTTAAAATTTCCGAGACGTTTAATTCAGAATGTATTTTTTTGGATTTACCGGGATTCCGTTTAATAAAACCTCATAATGGAGATGGGGGCCTGTTCCGCGTCCTGAATTGCCCATAAGAGCGATAGTATCACCTCTCTTTACCGCTTGTTTCCGTTTTGTTAATATCTTCTGTAAATGCCCGTAACGGGTAACCATTCCATGGCCATGATCAATTACAATTACTTTGCCCAACATTCCCTTGGCCCCGGTAAATGTTACAATGCCATCCCCGGTAACCATAATCGGTGTGCCCTTGTGATTGGCGATATCCAATCCTTTGTGAAATTCTCGAAGACCTGTAAAAGGGGATTTCCGGTATCCGAACCCCGAAGATATCCACCCATTTGCTGGACGGATCGCGGGGGTAGATGACAAAAGATTTCGCCGGTATTCAAGAGAGTTATAAAGGGATTCAAGCCCTTTTTGTTGATTGATTGATGCCAGGTTTAGCTGCCGGGTCTGTGAATGCATTTCGCGCATCAGACTGTTATGCTTCTCTTCAAGTGGAATCTGTGAATCGAAATCTTCAGGAATTGAACCGCCCACTCCAAAAAGGCTGTCATGATCGGCAGGTTTTTCAAGGTTGGCAATAATCCGTATTTTCTTTTCAAAATCATTTAAATTAACCAGCGTTGACTTTAACGTGTTGATCTCATCAGCAAATTTTTGAATCTGCCGGCGCTGGGTAACGATCTCATCATTTTGATTGGCAATCTTGTTTATAAGTTCCTCTTTGTTGAATTTCGTCTTAATCGTATAATAATCATAAATAACAAAGGCGGACAATATTACAAAAATAGTAAAACCGGCGCTGATAATACCTAAAAAGCGTCTGGAAACGGTTAACTGCTTCACTGAAGAGCCGGTATAACTTAAAATAAAAAACGAGATCCCCCTGTGCTCAATAAGTTTTTTACACTTATAAAGAGTCTGTTTTACTCGATCTAAAAGCAGTATTAATCGGTTCTGATTCACTATATGCACGATTTATTATTAGTTTGAATGCTAAAAGTAATCTTAATCCGATTAAGATTTGGTGGCGGTTAAAATGCCTGAAATTGTGGTATGCTACTGTTTTTTTAAACCCACTGTAAATAAACGTCTCGGGAATTCTACAACTTATTGAAAATACATGTTTATTAATGGCAACCTGTTTATTTTATCAGAATGGAATGTTGGAATGTTGGGGATAAAGGCGGAAGTAAAACATTATAATTGTAAAAAAACTCCTTCAAACCCATTATTCCATTACTCCATTATTCCACTATTCCAATTGGGCCTGCCCGCTCGTGCCTTGCAATGGCAGGCGGGACGAAGCCCTTAACTTTTATAATTATCATGAATAACATGGGGTTGTCAATAATTTCGGATATTATTAGCATATACAGTTAATGAAAAAGATAATGAAACAGAAAAAACACCTTTTTTATTGTTTTCGCGATCTCCTTCTAACAGTATCTTTCGCACGTTTGCAAAAAAACTTTAGTCAAGAATCAGAATCCAAATGAAAAACGGGAATATGAAACAAACGTTAACTTAAGTTGAGCGATTTTTTTTGCGAAGAGATGTGCTGAGATCAAGTAAAAAAATCGCTCAGTTTAGCTTTGATGAACTCGTAAAAAGTCAAAATTGAGACGGCAAAGTAAAATGTTCAAGTTCAAGGCGTCGCGAATTTCGTGGAATGAGGCGTACTTATGTACGCCGCAGTGAACACGAAATGAAGCGCAACGCAGAAATTGGACTTTTTACGAAACCGTCAGCTTTAGATAGGATTGACGCCGATAACCTTTCCCCTGAAAAATTCAGGCGTTAATTCGCCAGATTTTCGGCGTCATGCAGGCTGTTTCTAAACACCATATTATAATCAGGCAATCCCCAGTTTAAATTTGAGAGATTTAAGTGTGTTTTTCATAAGCATGGTGATGGTCATGGGCCCGACACCTCCCGGCACCGGTGTAATAAAGCCTGCAATTTCCTTGGCGGCATCAAAATCAACATCTCCGCTTAAAATTGCAATCTTCTTCCCGGTTTTTTCACTGATCTTCTCACCGATCCTGTTGACCCCCACGTCAATTACGCATGAACCCGGTTTGATCCACTCGGGTTTTACCAATCCTGGAACGCCTGCGGCCACGATCAGGATGTCCGCTCGCTTGCAATGTCCGGCCAGATCTTTTGTGCGGGTATGAACAACGGTGACGGTTGAATTGGCGCCCGGGCCCTTCTGGAGCATCATATTCGCTATGGGTTTCCCTACGATGTTGGAACGGCCCACAACCACTACCTCCGCCCCGCTGGTCTCAACACCGGCCCGAACAATCATCTCCTGTATACCTGCCGGGGTACAGGGGGGAAACTTGACTTCATCACCGCCGATCATAAGACGTCCCACATTGACCGGATGAAATCCGTCCACATCCTTGTCAGGATCAATGGCATTTAAAACCTTTTTCTCATCAATTTGTTTGGGAAGGGGGAGCTGCACAAGGATGCCGTTAATAGCATCATCGTTGTTGTATTTGTCGATCAGACCCAAAAGTGCCTCTTCGGAAAGGTCTACGGACTGGCTGTCCTGTATCTCAGTGAATCCGACCCGGTGGGCGGTTTTAATCTTGAGGGTCACGTAAGAAATTGAAGCAGGATTTTCACCAACCAAAATGGTTACAAGTCCCGGAACAACACCGTGCTTTTCTTTAATTTCCGCAACTTCAGCAGTAATTTCTTCAAGAATCTGTTCACGGATTTCAGTACCTTTAATTAGTTTTGCTGCCATTTTTAATCTCCTTTCATAAATAGTTTTAGATTTTGTTATAACTTACTATTTACTATCCCATTAGAACTTAGGGGCTTCGCCCCAATTGGAATAGTGGAATAATGGAGTAATGGAATAATGGGTTTGAAGGAGTTTTTTACAGTTAAAATGGTTTGTTTCCGCCTTTACCCCCAATATTCCACAATTCCAGAATTCCATTCTTCCACTCCGATGCCATAAACATTTTGTATTAAAGAACATGTATTCTCGAAAAATTGTAGAATTTCCGAGACAGTTAGGTAGATCAAAAAACTTTTAGACCAATAAAATCTCAATGTCAAGAAGACTCGTAATTTGATTTGGCGGATGGGTCCATAAACGTTTCGCAAAAACCATGAAAATAATAAAATAATATTTTTATTGTCTTCCTTTTGATTTTGTTATATCGGGACGTTGATACCTATGGTATTTGCCTAAGGTTTTGAAATTCAAGTATAACATTTAACAAGAAGGAGGTCTTAGTTATGAAAAAATTTTTTCTATTTTTCCTGGCCGCAACCCTGTGCGCCGTTTTATTATCAACAGGTGCCCTGGCAGCGGAAGCCGCACCCATCAATCTGACATTCAGCATCTTCTTTCCCCCTACCCACGGTCAGACAAAAGCTGCAATGGACTGGGCCAAAGAAATTGAAACCCTCACCGACAATAAAGTGCAGATCACCGTTTTTCCCGGCGGAACCTTGACAAAAGCTCCCCAATGTTACAGTGGCGTGGTCACGGGAATTTCAGATTTGGGATTCAGTCTGTTCGCCTATACCCGTGGACGTTTTCCGGTCATGGCCGCAGTTGATCTCCCCATGGGTTATCCGAATGGAAAAGTGGCCAGCAAAGTCGCTCAGGAATTTGCAAAGACCTTCACGCCTGAAGAGTTAAACGACGTAAAAGTCCTCTATCTTCATGCACACGGCCCGGGCCTTCTTCATACAAAGAACCCCGTAAGGAAACTTGAAGATCTCAAGGGCATGAAAATCAGAGCTACCGGTCTAAGTGCCAAGGTCGTTCAAGCTCTGGGTGGTGTTCCGGTGGCCATGCCCCAGGGTCAAACCTACGAATCTCTGAAAAAAGGGGTCGTAGAGGGAACATTTGGCCCCATGGAGGTTCTAAAAGGGTGGAAACAGGCCGAGGTTATCAAATATACGACTGAATGTTACAGCGTCGGGTACACGACCACCTTTTTCGTTGTAATGAATCTTGACAAGTGGAAGTC
>CAZDAB010000249.1:0-5222 GCA_964502855.1 uncultured Desulfobacteraceae bacterium
TTGTCATGGGACATCATCAGTCTTTGCTTGTGATGAAAGACGACAAGATCGTGGGTATTTTAAGAAAAACCGATGTGTTTATGGAGATTGTCAGGGCCATGAAAGCCTGCGAACTATAAGCAATCAAAGATGTCCGGCATAATTGATAACCGACTCGAATGAGTAACCGTTATAATATTTCAGATAAGGAGAATGGTATATGACAAGCGCTTCTATGGCCCTTGAAAAAGGCAAATTCGAGTGGAAACGATATCTGTTTCTCTTAATAGGAATAGCACTGTTTGCAGCAACTTTTTATTCATCTTCCTGGCCCGACGCCGTTGATCCCATGGGAGAACATTTTCTCTTGAGCAAGGAGGGAAAAGGGGCGATTGCCGTTTTTCTGCTGGCCGGAACCTGGTGGGTATTTGAAGTGGTGCCCATCGGCATAACCAGTCTGGCCATCGGTGTCCTTCAGGCCCTTTTCCTGATTCGTCCGGCCAAGGTGGCTTTTAATGATTTTATGGATCCTTCGGTCATGTTCATCTTTGCATCCATCGTTATCGGACTGGTTTTTACCAAGACAGGTCTGACCAAACGCCTGGCTTACAAGATGCTGGTCATCGTAGGAGAAAAAACCAGCATGATATATCTGGGATGTTTTGTGGTCACCGCAGCCCTGACGCACATTATGGCCCATACGGCCGTGGCAGCTACAATTTATCCTCTTTTACTGGCGGTTTACAGCCTTTACGGAGAAGGAGACAAACCCACCAAATTCGGCAAAGGACTCTTTATCGGCATGGCCTATGTGGCCGGGGCCGGAAGCATCGTGACCCTTTTGGGAGCAGCGCGCGGGGCCGTGGCCATCGGGTTTTTTAACGATATTGTGGGTAAAAACATTTCCTTTTTTCAGCTCAGCTATTACATGTTCCCCATCGGCTGGCTCATGACGTTTCTGCTATGGGGGTTTTTTATGATCTTTATGAAACCCGAAAAAAAGGTCATCCCCGGCCTGAGGGAAAAAGCCAAAATTCTTAATGCAGAACTGGGTCCTATTACCCGCAAAGAGATTTTAGCTGCCGCCATTGTTTTTGCCTGTATCCTGGTTATGTCCCTGCGCTCTTTTGTCCCGATGTTAAAGCCGATTAACAAGACAGCTATCATCCTGATTTCAACCATTTTGTTTTTTGTTATCGGAATTCTCAATCTCGACGATCTCGAAGATATTCCGTGGAACATCATTCTGCTGTTTGCCGGCGCCATGAGCATCGGTTTCTGTCTCTGGGATACCGGCGCCGCCAGATGGATGGCCGTCAACTGGCTGGTCATGTTTCAAAAAGCCAACTGGTTTGTTTTTGTGCTGAGTATTGCATTTTTTGTCATGATTATGACTAATTTTATTATGAACGTGGCCGCCATTGCCATCTCTCTGCCGGTGGCGCTGGTGATTGCTCCCTATCTTCACGTGGCCCCGGAAGTGATTCTTTTTGCTTCCCTGATCACAGCGGGCATGCCGTTTCTTTTGCTGGTGGGGGCGGCGCCCAATGCAATTGCCTACGACTCAAAGATGTTTACAACCGGAGAGTTCTTTTTATACGGCATACCGGCCAGTATCATGCTGATGGCTGTGGTCGCTTTTGCGGCTTATATTCTCTGGCCTTTGATGGGAATGCCCGTGACATTACAGTAAAGAGGCTTGAGGCTTTGTGCCCCATAAGCGCTAAGTTATTTTTTGCACCGGAAGGACTGTGGAAGGTTTCCTGAAAAAAATGAACATCGAACATCGAACGTCCAACATCGAATGATGAATAAAAAAACCAATGTTGAACAGCGAATGGTGATTAAGGTAAAAGCTGCCGAAACAGAAGAATTAATTAAGACTTTTGTTACGAGTATCAAAACGGCTGAAAAGAAAATGAAATAGTCATTCAAGGTTTGACATCGGATTTAGAAACAATTGAAATTAAATTGCGGAGCGAAGCGACATCATTATTCGATGTTCAACGTTGGACGTTCGATGTTCAGTCTGTTCGATGTTGGACGTTCATTTTTTAAAACAACCACGTAAGGCATAAATGTAATAGGATCTTTCAGTGTGGCATCATATCAATCTTCGCAACCGGATTTATTTGATTTTGACCGTTTTGGTTTTCATTACTTTGATAGGCGGTCTAATAACGGTATGGTATACATACCGCCTTGAACGGGTGTTGACCGAAATTATCGACCGGGACCTGCTTGCGTACAAGTCTGCCGAATCTTTTGAAACCTCCCTTATCAATCAAAAAGGTTTTGTATCTTACTATTTTTTAGATGGTGATCCCGACTGGCTCAGGCAACTGGGAAAATACCGACAGATATTCAATGAACAGCTCCGTACCGCCCGCTTGCTGGTTGAAGATCAGCAGCGAAAACAAGCCATTGATGAAATCGAACGGGAATACCGGCTTTACATTAACGCCAAAGACCGCGTTATCGCCCATTATAAAGCCGGAGAGCGGGAACAAGGCGCCAAACTACACCGGAAAGTGCGCGATCGGTTTTTTAACATCCTGGAATTATGCGAAACATACAAAGATTTTCATACCCAAAAAATCATGCTGGCCAGGAACAAAAGCATGCTCCAGGCCCGAAAACTCAGGTTTATGGCAGGATCTGCTATACTTGTTGTTTTTTCTCTGTGTGTCCTTTTGGCCTTTATTTTGGCAAACCAGATTTTAGATCCCTTACACCGGCTGGCTCAGGAGGCGAATAAGAAAGGTGCTATGAAAAAGTCGGGTGACGAAGTCAAAGCAATCAGTCGCAGCGTCCACGACTTGATCGAAGCAGCCGGCCAGACTCACATCGAGCTTGAGCGCAGCCGTGAACACCTTTTGCAAGCCGAAAAGATGGCCATGGTAGGTAAACTTGCGGCCGGAATGGCCCACAGCATTCGCAACCCGCTCACATCGGTAAAAATGCGCCTGTTTTCGCTAAGCCGGTCCCTGAAACTGACCGATTACCAGAAAGAAGACTTTGATGTGATCTCCGAGGAAATTCGCCATACCGACGCCATTGTGCAGAGTTTTCTGGAGTTTTCACGGCCGCCCAGGCTTAAAATGCAGCAGATCAGTCCGTCTATAGTGGTTGACATGGGCCTGCAGTTGTTGGAACACAGACTGAAATCATATGACGTGACCGTTGATGTGAATCGGGAACGTCTGCTTCCGGAGATCCAGGCTGATCCGGAGCAATTAAAGGAAGTTCTGGTTAATCTTATGATTAATGCATGTGAGGCCATGGCACAGGGAGGATCCATTGTCATCCAAGAGGAAGAAGATTTCGTACCGCCGCTGGGCAGGGTTGCGGTAATTCGACTGAAGGACAACGGCCCGGGTATACCCGAATCGATTCACGACAAAATTTTTCAACCCTTTTTCAGCACCAAAGAAGAGGGTACGGGCCTGGGATTGAGCATCGCAACCCGGATTGTTGAAGAGCACCAGGGCCGGCTGGATATCCAATCAAAGGAAGGTGAAGGATCGACGTTTATCATCATACTTCCGATAAAGGGATGAGATCGTGAGTACCATTCTGATCATTGACGATGATGACCAGTTGCGCAAAAGTTTTGACAAGCTTTTGAAAGAAGAGGGCTATCACTCTGAATGCGCTGCTTCCGGGGAAGCAGGTCTTAAAATAATAGAAAAGGAGATTCCGGACCTTGTTATCCTGGACATGCGTTTACCGGGGATGAATGGCTTTGAAACTTTTCAGGTCATTCACGAAATAGAGCCCAAACTTCCTGTGATTATCATGACCGCCTACAGCACTACTGAAACCGCCATCAAAGCCACAAAGATGGGGGCATTCGACTATATTCTCAAGCCCTTTGATATCCCTGACATGTTGACGGTGATTAAACAGGCCTTGGAAGCCGGCCGTTTCATGCGTTCACCGGTGGATATGGATCCCGTACCTGATGAGAGTTTCCGCGATGCCATCATTGGGCGGAGCAGGCCCATGCAGGAGATTTACAAAGCCATCGGCAGGGTTGCCTCGACGGATGCTACGGTCCTAATCAGAGGCGAATCCGGTACGGGCAAAGAACTGGTCGCCCGGGCCGTTTACCAGCACAGCCAGAGGGCAAACAAACCCTTTCTGGTGATCAACTGTGTCGCGATTCCCGAAAGCCTTTTAGAGAGCGAACTGTTCGGTTATGAAAAAGGAGCATTTACCGGAGCTGCTCATCGACGGGTGGGAAAAATAGAACAGGCCCACGGCGGAACCATATTTTTGGACGAAATTGGGGACATGCCGTTAAGCATCCAGGCCAAAATCCTGCGTTTGCTCCAGGAAAAAAGCATTGAGCGGCTTGGAGGCCGGGCCACCATTCCCGTGGACGTAAGAATTGTCGCCGCCACCAATCGTGACCTTGAATTCGCTTTGGACCAGGGACGTTTTCGTGAAGACCTTTACTACCGGCTCAAGGTGGTCAGTATCTTTTTGCCTTCCCTGAGAGAACGAACCGAGGATATTCCGGTACTGGCCGATTACTTTCTGGCCCGCTTTTCCCGTGAAGCGGGTGTTGAAAACCCGGGAATTACTAAAGAGGCAAAGGCCATACTTACCGCCTCCCCCTGGCAGGGTAATGTGCGCGAGCTGGGCAACACACTTCAAAAGGCATTGATTTTTAATCGCGGGGCTCCCATTTCTCAGAAAGACATTTCGCAGGCGATAAGCAGCAGAAATGCAGGCAAGGCTATAAACTTAGAAAAAGCTGAGCAGGCCATACAACAATGGGTGCGCCAGGCACTTAACGCGCAGTCCAATGCAAATCTCTTTGATGACTGTATGGACCATTTTGCCGGTATGGTCATCGGCGAAGCGCTCAACATCACCGGTGGAAATCGCTCCCGGGCGGCAAAACTTCTCGGCCTTTCCAGACCCACCTTACATTCCAAGATCGAAAAATACGGTCTCAAGCTCAGAACTTCCGTTAAAGAAGACCCATCGTAGTTTGCGCTTCTACCCACTTTGATTTTACAACCTGTAAAAAAGACCGACACCCATTCATTCCAAATTTTAATCGCCACATTTCTTTTAAAACGCAATATCTACATTATATCAACAGGTTAAACATATGTTTCAAAGGGGTTTTATTTTGGTATGGTTGTTGCTTTTAAAGACAGTAAGTGTTTTACAGCAAAATTTTATATTAAAATAATTCTTAATAACTTTCTGAAAGAGGTCGCAAAAAT
>CAZDAB010000250.1:0-2225 GCA_964502855.1 uncultured Desulfobacteraceae bacterium
AAATGTCTCAACTTATCTGAGCAAAACTGTCTTAATTTATCTGAGCGCTATAGGCCAAGGTTAGTACCCGCACTGGATTTGCCACTAAACTCCCCCAAAAGCTCTTCGATTGGAAGCATTTGGGACTCTACCTTGTCCGACGCTACGATGTGAGTCCCGATGGTCGTCAATTCGCCGTGGTAAGGGAAACCGGAGCAGCAAAGCATACCCTCGTCATCGCACAGAACTGGCAGGAAAAAAAATAGCCGCACCTTGGGACTTTGGAGTAGTTCTGGATTTTGGGACATCCATTGAAGTCGGCTGTAAAATCGATTAGATGCCGACAATCCAAAGATATCTTTCAGAAAAAAATCTAAAACGGTTTGAAACCGACTTTAAGATTTTGGTCAAAATAGTCAATAATTCCAATGGCGAGCTTGATATAGCTATCAGAGTTAACTATCTGAATATATATTACAAAGGCAATAGTCTTGCGAAAATATCATTTAAAGAACCAGATAAATACAAGTTGGAAATTCACAACAAATTCTTTGTGGGCACAACTGCCGATACCCCCAAGTTTAATGAAAAGGTTGCCGAGTCAAATAAGACGGTTTCGTAAAAAGTCCAACTTCTGCGTTGTGCTGCATTTCGCAATCATTCAACGTACGATAAGTACGCCTCATGATTACGAAACTTGCACGCCTTGAATTTGAACTTTTTACAAAACCGTCTAAATCGGACTTTTTACGGGGTTATCAAATAACTATATGGTCTTAATTCTAAGCACAGAAAAACCACCGCGTCGATGATGATCTGGCCCGTCCCCATTCGTTGGCACCGTTCTTACGGCAACGGCTTTTCGGTGTAAGCAATACTGGCTTGTTCCGATCCATATAGCGGCCGGTCTTTTCCCGATCTAACATCTTCAACCCAATTCGGATTCAGGAGCATGGATTTGGCGCTCAAAACAATATCAGCATCGGTCAAGGCATCCTCCGCACTTGTTCTGTCATAAATTTGACCGCAGATCATAATTGGTAAATCGGTTACCTCTCTCGTAAGTTGGGCCATATTCCGATCCGTTCCAAAGGCTTTATCTTTGTATCGATACGTGGATACTGAAATTGCATCGATGGGCTCTTTAGACAATAATTTGATCAGCTCCTGCCATTCATCCTTGTTTTTAAATAGGGATACCTCCATATCCGCGACACCCCAATTCGATATTCTGAAAATCAACAGGCGGTCTTCGGGAACCACGTTATGTACGGACTGAATCACCTCATTTGAAAACCGAAAACGATTTTCAACCGTTCCGCCGTATTCATCGGTGCGCTGATTTGAATAAGAGCTGAGAAAGTTGTTGATCAGATACCCGTGGGCGCCGTGGATCTCAATACCATCAAATCCTGCTTGGACAGCTCCTTTTGCCGTCTCCACGAACCCGGTGATCACATGGTTGATGTCAAACTTTGTCATCTCATCCGGTACGGGATAAGGTTTGCCGGTTAAGGGATTGTTTTGTTTGGGTGGAATAGGACTGGGTGCTATGACCCGGTTTGCCGGATTGACTTCCTGCCATGCCATTCGTCCGCAATGAAACATTTGCATTATGGCTATGGCCCCTTTATCCTGAATCGCTTTTACGACCGCTTTCCAGGCATCGATCTGGCGTTGGGTGAGCATTCTGGCCTGGCCCGGATAGCCCTGAGCGCTTTCATAATCGGTCACTATTGCCTCGGTGTAAACAATTGCCGCGCCATTTTCCGCTCTTCTGACCAAAAAATCCAAAACATCCTGCCGGGGGACACTGTCTTTTATCGATGACATACGAGTCATAGGGGCCACGCCAATACGATTTTTAAGACCAAAGTTTTTAATATTAAATGGAGAAAAAAGTATGTCTTTACTCATATTGCACCTCAAAATAAGTTGGAAGGTTTTTATATTTTCGAACTGAAAGGGCGTTTCAGAAATGATTTCATCAACAATCTAAAACTAAAAAATGGTATCTATAAAGGTTTTCCTCATTTAACAACCCGCAACACCTGGGTTTCCCTTAGCTTCTTCCACAGGGCCTTGATGATAACAAGTGTGACATCATCACCACGATACACATTTCCCTTAGAGATGGATCTACAGGATGCAAGCAGTTCTGTATTTCCAGACCACAGACCAAAAAAATTCTTAAAATAAACCTGTAAGTTAGAATGTACATCTAACAGATCGCTTAAGTCCATGTT
>CAZDAB010000250.1:2235-5218 GCA_964502855.1 uncultured Desulfobacteraceae bacterium
TTATCCTTTAAATCCAAATCGGAAATTACTTGATCCACAGCTTCGTCAACCGTTTTGGGAGGAATCGGAAGTTTATCAAGCAGCTCCTTTCTATCATAATCAGCAAGGTGTTCACCGGGTTTAGCTTTTACCAAAGAAAGCAATATAGAATCTTCAACAATATACATTGTGTTTTTATATATATCAGGATCTTCACTGGCTCTTGAACCTGCTATATTCAAAACTTCAATATTATTTTCTATGATCCAAGTGTTTATTTTAGAAGCTGCTATAAATGCACGAGTCTTTATCAAATCAATATGCAGGGTGGGTCGTTTATGCCTTTCCGTCATTTTCATGCTATAATCAGCACCACCTGTTAAATCTCCGTGTGAGATTATGACAGTTCCATCAGAATCTATAACGTTCTGTTCAATCCGTTCTTTATAACCGGCAACGGGCATTTCCTCCAATTCGTATTTATCCGGTAATATCCCATTTTTTGTTTTACGTCCCTTTTGAATCCACCCGCCATGGGGGAAGTTGTATTTTATGGCCGCATCGAGGGCCGCTTGGTCAGCACCAACTTGTCCACCTGATATGATTTTTTTAAGCATTATTCTTACTCCTGTATTCTATTTGAACCTGCTTTGGCAGATTTTCTTTTTAGGATGGTATTGAATTTTTTTCTCAAAACGAATCTGACCCCGTTACCCATTTTTTTGCTTCTTCAAGATTAATAAAAATTCCAATCTTTGCCGGCAGATCCGCTGCAGCAACTTGATAAGTTTTTGATAGACCATATTCCAAATCACGGGATACAATAATGGCTACTTTGAACTCAGGACGATTTTTTAATTGATTCTCAAAGTCTCTGGCTAACCTTATAACATATTGACTATCAAATTTAGAAGCATCAGCATCTCTTATATCCCATATTGAATTCATATTTTCTTGAAAATCCGGATCTTTTTCGTCTCTATTTGTAAACAAGGTTTAATTTTTCTATTATGGCATCAGTCACAAACTCATGGATAGTTATTTCTTGTTTCGCACAAAAGGCATTTATTCTTTTAATCAAGTCTTCCTGCAGCATGATGTTTATCGGCTTTGGTTTTGGTTATCTCGGGTTTCGGTTTCTTTTCCATGTTGACCCCACTTCGATTTCAATCTTAACAATTTCTTTGTAAGTTCAGAATCACCCCGGATCTGCAGCCTCTCTTTACGGCCCTGTTTTTCGGAAGCACGAAACTCGGCATCATATTTCTGGCTCCGGCCATACTTGGTGTGATAGGGAGATAAGCCCTGCCTGACAAGATCAGGGTTAATATTTTTTCCCCATCAATGAGAACATAAGCAAAAAGGCGTCCGTAATTGCCTCTTTGCCAGCTCTCAAATTCAAGATCGACATATTTCGGTAAGTTTCTTTTGGGTGTATCTGAAAGCAACTTTATCCTTATATTCCTTTAAGAACTGCAAAAAGGAGGAGACAACCTTTCCCGCTTTTTATTTATTTTTTCAAAAACACCTTTAATAACACGTTGCAACACTTCAAATTTGAATGGTTTGCAAATAAGGCCGTCAAAGCCCATCTTTTCAAGCTGATCAAAATCAACCTTTCTAACAACACCGGAAAACGCATAAACAAAAGTCTCCGGGTTTCTTTCTTTAATACGCACACACAGTTCAATGCCATCCATTTCCGGCATTCTTATATCCGTTATAATAAGTGCAAATTCTTCCTTGTCTAATATTTCCAACGCCTCTTTCCCATTTTTAGCAAATTCACCATGGTATCCAAGCTTATCAAGCCCCATTTTCATTATTTCTCTTATAGATTCTTCATCGTCTACCACTAATATCTTCTTTGAAAGCGCTGTCATTTAAATCCTTTTCTTATCTATAAATTGTCTGTGTTCGGTAATTTTTATTAAAAGATCAAGTCAGGCCCGTCTTCAGAGACTTTATTTACCAATGATACATTTGTACTTTGGGGTTTATGGTTATCGTCTATCTTTTTATGGGTTTTGTTTTACAATATAATATGTTGTGTGACCGTAATCAAGTTTTCGTAATAAGTGGATTGTGTTTTGAGGTAAGATTTATGATCAATAAGGTCAAGAATCCGCTGATGCGGTGGCTTTAAATTTTCATAAGGATTGTCTATTTGTTTTGCTAAAAATAAGGCAGAGCCATTGTTGAACCCTGCCGTTTCTGTTTTGTTGAGCCGCTACCCAAATGGAGTGTGGAGTCGCCCGAGCCCGTGATGTATATCGGTCTGTATTCGCTGCGTCCGTAATACATACCTTTAAGAGAACATTAACCTCTTATTTTTCCCAATCCCATAGCTCTTGCATTTCGGACTTTAGATTCAGGTAAACAACTACAACAATATAAGCAATTGTAATACCTACAATTAGATACAGTAACATGCCGTTTCTCCTTGTTTATTAAATATATCGGCAGTCTTTTTAAAAATCTTAAGCGCAACAACGGTGCCGAGAGTCTGAGCCGAGCTACCTTGCCACCACAATTAGGACAGAGCCATGCTTCGCCGGCGAATAACTTGCGCTAAGGGTCGTAAATTCTGCGCAAAGAAGGCCGAGATTGAATTGTGCGCTGGCGAAACCTTGTTGGAATGGGGATCGGATCACGCTAAGTATCTGATAGTTTGTAAAAAGAGTTCAAAGATCAGCCGTTTTTTGGTCTTAGGCATACCATTTTGGGTGCAAAATAAAACGTTTAAAACTTGCGTCAAACAAGGAAACGATAAATAATACCGCGAAGGGGGTGCCATCATTTTCCCCAAGTCGGGGGTTCATTTCATCTCGCGTCCCTTTGTCTATTATCAGAAAGGAATTTAATCCATTTTTATATAGTTGAAAACAGTAAGATATGGCTCCAATAAATTTACTTTTGGTCGATGATGAGCAGACGTTCGTTAAAATAATAAGCCAACGCTTACGCAGAAGGGGCTTCATTGTAGCGTATGCATTTAGTGGGC
>CAZDAB010000251.1:0-5216 GCA_964502855.1 uncultured Desulfobacteraceae bacterium
TTGTTGCGCATGGTTGCGTGATTCTATAGGACACAATTTCGGTGAAACTTTAGTTACTTTAAACATAAGCACTCCTATTCATGGGTAATGGTGATAGCCCAACAAGTGATTATTCTTATCCATATATTATATCATATGTAATGTTATCCAAGTAAGATAATGATCCTTTCGCAATAAAGATATATTGAGAACATTTTCTTCATTTTTCAAAATACGTTTGAGATATCTCACAATTTTGAAGCCTCGAAAAGCCCGCTATAAATTGCAGTGACCACAACATCGGTGAGCGGTTCATGGAACGTATTTTCCGGCTTTATGAGCAAGAGCCGCCCCACAAAAGATTGAGGCGGCTTGGGGAATATGTGGTAAGCTATGGCAGGTGGTCAGCGTCCGGGTTGGCTTTGCAGCATAAACCTTGGCCTTAATCTCATTCATCAGATCATGGAACCCAAATGCGATATAATGTTACATTGTGTGATTCATCCAATTATAGCTGATTATTCAATTATTAAGTATCCTAATAGATCAACCCACCACATCAATGCTCGGTCGGGCTCTTGCGTAATCACTTCGAAACATATTGGCTGATTTTCTGTTAAAACCCAGTTGATCATTGATGAATAGATGAATTTATTCAGGTTGGTTTGGGGGACGGCATATGGCCCGGAAAATGGCGCTAACATCGCCATAGGATCCCCACCTGGGTCGCCACTGGGATATACCGCTGCATAAATATTATTACTATCATCATTCTTATCTGCAACTATTGTCAAATGCGTCACTACGAACGTGTTTCCTTCAGGAACTGTGAACGCTTCTTTCCGATAACGTTCAAGGTCGACGCAGAACGTCATCCTATCTTGTGACTGCCTGCCGGCAATTTTAACTTGTAAAGGATCGACATTCACGATAATCACTTCGGGTGAATTATTAATACTCACTTCGCCCTGCACCGGCTATGTGAGAGGATTTAAAACTTTAACATCCAAGCCTGCAGGTAGCCCTGCAGGATCTGCTATTACTGCCGCAGCTTTAAACATCATCCCGACGATGACAATTATTATTCCTATTTGCCTACAAATGTTCATGATTTTCTTCCTTTCATTAACTAATGGATTAATGGCTTGAAGAAAACTCCGACATCATTTGTCTTTTTTCTACTATAATCGGATATCTATCATCCATTCACACTATACTGGCTGCTATGGTACTTGTTCACGCATTATATACGATGTAAAATGTTTCGTCAATCAATCACATCATTTGCATAGTTTTGCGAAATAAATCAAATGGTTAAATATTACATTGTGGTAGCAATGAAAGGAGCTTTACGACAGTAAAATGAGATGTGTTTGATATGCGGTATCAAATTAGTGTTTTATCCATAGTCCCGCAGTAGATAAGCTAAAGATTATAGTTTTTTGGTTCTGTTGGCAACAGGATTTTGAATGGGGATTTATCGAGTCGGGATTATTGATAAAACAAAGATGTGCGAAGCCGTCGGTAATTTTGGCATGAAATATGCTGTATGGGTAAAGTATCCACTTTCTTTTTTCATAATATTTTCCGTAACTAATGTTGCACACCTTTTCCAAAAAATAAAGAGGAAATTTAGTTAATCCGAAAAAATATCCAAAAAATGTCAAAATTAAAGCGGACTTGAAACTTATACTCAAAAGCCTTTGAAAAAAGCAAAGCTACCGCGGAGCGGTTTCGTACATCTTGCCAAAAGCACAGCTTTAAGCAGCAAAAATTTCTGTACATATATCGTTTTTCTTGCAAAATTGCAAAAAAAAAATCCCCTCGAAAAGTCTCCCCTTATGATATCCGAAAACACAATGTTTTTGAAATTATGTTGACCTTTGTTCTATTGAGATTACCTCACGAATTTTGAACTTATTAAAACCTTTGATCTCTTGCATTTAACACGGCTGAATTACAAATAATTGGTGGTTGAGAAGCTATGCGAATGATGTTTGGTCATTAAATAAGCTCAGATTTGGATCCTTGATCAGTGCTTCAAAACCAAATCAGCTGAATAGGCAAGTCCTGCAACGAACGAGAATGAGAACCCATATCAAGTTGGAAAGAAGATATCTGAATAAATTCGACAAACTAAATACATAAATAACCTCAAATGGTCAAGGAATTTCTGGATAAAGGTTTTTGGTTGCTTATCGAAGATCCCGGTGGAACGGAAATGTTGGTCGAATTGAAGTTCACCCCGTGAAACCTATGGGTCTTTTCTGTTTAACTGGGGCGGAGATCCCGCCCGGCGGGGTTGCAAGGAGCTTCATTCCAATATTCAAGTTTAAACCATTAAGTTGGCATAGCCGTTGTTTTTAACCTGGTTCTCCGAGGCATAGGCTCTCCGAGCCAAAGGCCCAAAGGAACGGCTTTTTCAGGACCAAAAAATATTATCGAACCATGGTATTGATCATCATCACCTGCGGTATTAACTTATAAAAATAAACAAAATGCTTCGCGTTCAGAGCTGGAACCAAAAATTTTACAAAAAAGGATTTGAACAAAAATTTTCTGTAAAGGATTAGCAAATGGAACTTTATAAAATAATGGAAAAATACGGTTTCAAAAAAGCATCAAGTTGCAGCGGTTTTGAATGGTATACCAAAAACATCGAGTATAAAGGCGTTGACGCCCTCATCACCATCATATCGAATGATGGACCGCGTCTGCCCGAATCCTTGGATGAACCTGTTCTTGTGGATATCACTGACCGGAACTCGGGCAACGACTTTGAACCGTCCCGGCGGTTCGAGTCCTTGAAATCTTATCTCGACACGCTCAACCCGCTATCTTGAATTTTTCCTGTCAGTTTGGGACCTTAACACCTTTTGGATCCCTTCCAATGTGGGTTCGGCCAGCAGTGTCCGGGCATACGCAGTCGCTTGGCTTACGCTGAGATTGACGATCTTTTCCTGAACGGAGCGCAAAAAATGCGGATCAACACTAAAGGTTCTGAGCCCTGCTCCGATAAAAAAAGGAATAAATTCGGGCTCATGTCCCATTTCACCGCATACCGTCACTTCAATTTCAGCCTTGACGGCCGCCTGAATGATCCGGTGCAGGGATCTGAGAACGGAAGGGTGATAGGGTTGGTAATAGGCAGCTACCTTTTCATTGGTTCTATCCACTGCCAGCAGGTATTGAATAAGGTCGTTGGTCCCGATGGAAAAAAAATCCGCTTCTTTGGCCAATTCATGGATAATGTCCAACACCGCCGGCAGTTCAATCATTGCTCCAAGGGCGGGTGAGGGATGGAAGGGCAGTTTCTTGCGGGCCAGATCAACCATGGCTTCTTCCACTGCGTGACGGGCCTGGCGAAACTCATCAATGGCGGAGATCATGGGAAATACGATTTTTAATTTCCCGGTTTCGGCACCGGCCCTTAAGATCGCTCTGAGCTGTTGGAGAAATATTTCCCGGTAGTGCAGTGAAAAGCGGATCGACCGGAGACCCAGTTCCGGATTGGCTTCCTTTGTGCCTTCCAAATAGGGCAGCAATTTTTCGCCGCCGATATCCAGGGTGCGGATAGTGACTTCCAGGTCGCTCATCTCATCGCACAGCCGTTTGTAGACCAAATACTGCTCTTCTTCGGAGGGAAGGTTGGACCGCACCAAAAAGGGGAATTCGGTTCGGTACAGCCCGATTCCCTGGACGTTGAGGTCCTTGGCCAGTTTTATTTCACTGAGCAGATTAATATTGGCCAGCAGTTTAACGGACTCGCCGTCCCGGGTTTTGGTTTGGGTAAGTATGGGACGGGTGGCCTTAGCTCCAGTCTTTTGTGTCTGGTTGCGGATTTCAAAGCGCTGGATAATTGTTTCGGAGGGTGCGGCGTAAATGCTGCCGATGTCCGCATCCAGGAGCATGGGCGTCCCATCCGGAAGCTTCAGCAAGTCGCTGCGCTCGGCAATCACCATAGGAAGCTTCAAAGACCGGGCAATGATGGCGACGTGGGACGTCACGCCGCCGCTGACCAATACAATTCCCTTAACATCCTCGGATGCCAATTTCAGCAAATCCGATGGGAGGAGTTGCCGGACAATAACAATCCGGCCTTTCGCATGATCCGTGTCTTCCAATGTTTTTTTGTGAAGGTTGTTGAGCAGGCGCCGGGCCAGGTCTTTGATGTCTTGGGCTTTCTCCTTGAGATAGGCGCTGGGGGCTGAAGAAAAAAGAGCCATATAATGCCCGGCAACCTCTCGAATGGCTTCGGGTGCAGATACCCCTTGTTCTATTTTAGCCAGCATGGCATCCACAAAGCTGGCATCTTTAAGAATCATAAAATGGGCTTCAAAAATCAGGGCCGCACTTTCCGGCAAACGTTGATCCAGGCGATCTTGCAAATCCGTGAGTTGTTGTTTGGTCGCTTCCACTGCCTTAAGAAAATCCTGGGGTGTGGATAAAAACTCCGAATCGGATCTTTGGGAGAGCAAAGACTCAGGATCGGATTTCAACACCCTAACCGGGGCATAGGCAAATCCGGCGGATGCGGTTTTACCTTTAATAAAACGGAGTTTTTCCAGCAGGTCGTTTCCCGTGGAGGAAACCGGCATGCGGTTTTGGCCGATCATTAAGCGGGCGTTTTCGATGGCTCCGGTCAACTGAGACGCAATGGCCCGCAGGGCCATCACATCGATTTCATCAAAATAACCGGGATGTTCATGCTGTACCACCAGAACACCGATTTTTTCATTTCCCCTGTGAATGGGGACTGCAAGAAACGATTCAAAAGGATCTTCATCAGCCTCTTCGAAGTATTTAAAATCGGGATGGCGACTGGCACGGGATTCGCAAATGGGTCGCAGGGACTCAAAGGTTTTTCCCACAAGACCTTCACCGGATTTCATTCTAACCCGGCCCACCGCTGACGGATTCAATCCCACAGTGGCCTGGAGCACCAAATCCCGGGTGGTGTCATCGTAAAGATAGATAGAGCCCACATCGGCGTTGAGGTGGCGTGCCACCATCTCAACGGTTTGCTGAAGGAATCCCTGAATATCGGTAGTGCCAATGATGAGAGTGGCCAGTTCTCCGATATCGCAAAGTAGATTCAGGTGATTTCTGTTCTTGGATTTGACCATTACATCACTGCCATGACGGTGTCCTAAAGATTTGGAATCTGATATATTAAAAAATCATCAAGTTAGTTCGCTTCGCTCACAATTGGAATGATGGGACAATGGAATACCGGC
>CAZDAB010000252.1:0-5193 GCA_964502855.1 uncultured Desulfobacteraceae bacterium
TCATAAATACAAGTACCGCCCCGATTATTTACAATAAAGGCGGCAGTATTTTGAGACAGATTGAAGGTTATATCGGCAAAGACAATTTTAGAAAAGGACTGCAGGGCTACCTCAGTGCCCACAAATACGGGTGCGCAGCCAGTCACCACCTCTGGGAATTCTTTGAAAACGTTTCAAACCGGCCCATCGGTTCCATGATGAAAAGCTGGATTGAACAACCCGGATTCCCCATGGTAGAAGTAGAAAAAGTGGGCCGAACGCTGGTTCTCAAGCAAAAGAGATTTACCTACCTGCCCAAGGATTTCGATCAAAAATGGGTCATTCCGATCATCATCAGCCTTTTCGATGACACGGGTAAGTCTCGGCGAGTGACCACCCTTTTGGATAATACCCAAAAAATAATTGACATTCCGGCGGATACGGTTGCGTATAAGATAAATGATCGACAAACCGGGTTCTACCGGGTTAAATACCAAGACCCCAAAAATATTGAAGCGCTCGGCCGGCGGATCAGGGATCGAACCCTGTCCACGGAAGACCGTTGGGGGCTGCAAAACGATCTCTACGCATGGGTCAAACGCGGAGACGTCACCGTGAATGATTATCTTCAATTTCTTTCCCATTACAGGGAAGAAACCGCATACCTTCCGTTGATCGGTATGGTCTCCAGCCTGTCCGAGCTTTACCGGATCATGGATGCCGATTATAAAGAAAAAATATCCGGGTGGGCCAGGCCCTGGTACGAAGACATCCTTGAAAAGATCGGCTATGAACCCGGAAAATCAGAAAAAAATACAATGTCATTGCTGCGCGAGCAACTCATCTGGGAGGCAGCCCTATTTGGCTCAACCCGGATAAATGAATTTGCAGATCATCACTTCTCTGCGCTTATAGACGGCGCTCCGGTGCATTCGGATTTAATAAGATGCGTGATGCAAGTGGTTGCCCTGACCGGTGATGCGCAGGTGTTTGATTGGTTTGACGGGCGTTTCCGGGCTTCCGGGATCGAACATGAACGCCTGAATATCCTGGTGGCACTGGGGTGTTTTAAAGATGAAACCCTGATCAAAAAATCCCAGAACTACGTCCTCCAGACGGTTCCCGCCCGCAACAAGGTTTTCCCGGTCGTGGCCATGGCTTCAAATCCGTATGCCATAGCGTCAATGTGGGACTGGTATGTATCCAATCTCCAAGAAATCGAAAAATTCCATCCCTTGCTTTACGAACGGGTTATCGCTTCGATTGTACCGGTGGCGGGTATGGAAAGAGCGGATGAGGTCAAAGCCTTCTTTGAGGATTACATGCAAAAAACAGACACGGCCAAGGATGTGATCACGCTGTCTTTAGAGCGGATGGAGATAAATTTGCGCATGCGAAGTACAAATTGAGTGAGCCCTTAGCCCGAATATTTCACAACTAATAAAAAGGCCTCTTAAAAATTTTCATGAAATATTCGGGTTAGGTTAAACGATTAACGCTGGAAGCATAATGTCTTCAAGTTGCTTTCTTTGCTTCTCAAAGCTCTTTTCATCTTTCACCCTATCAAATTTGATCATTTTCCCAAAACCAAGTCTCACCTTGGAAAAGGGTTTTGGAAGAAGAAATTTATCCCAGCTGTTGAAATACCAAGCTTTTTCTGCAGAAACAAAAACAGGAACAATCACGGCGTCAGTAGCATGTGCCAAACGGATTACACCCGGCTTAACCTTTCCGGAAGGCCCCTTGGGTCCATCTATAATATGGCCTGCAAGTTTTGTCTCTTTTAACTTGGTAATCATACATTTTAAAGCCTTCATCCCACCTCTTGAAGAAGAACCACGAACCGCATTCCAGCCATTATGTTTACACATTCTGGCGACAATCTCTCCATCTCTACTCTGGCTAATCATGATACTAGGGTTGTAGATTTTATAATTTTGGAAATGACGAATAGCAGAAAAAAATTGTTGGTGCCATACGCAAAGCAACACAGCCCCACCATTTTTCAGATAATCCACCCACTCTTTCTCATTCTCAATCTTAAGACGAAATGTCCATGAATAAGTTAGAATGAATCGATAAAGGAAAAATATGAATAGTTCTGATGAAAAGAAATGGCTTAGTTTTATCTTCAAAACATTTTAACCCTATATTTTCTGTTCTTTCTTTACCAACCCTGAAATAATTGTATTTCGATTTACTAATAAATGGTAACACTATCAAATATCATAGACAGATGTCAAATTTGTATGAACCCAAATAAAAGGCTATTTTGAGACATTCAAATTTTTCAAAAAAATACATGCACACGACCCGGGGAAAAATTGCAGTCGTAAAAAGCCCTTTGGATACAGGGTAAACGAATTTGATTTCGGTCCAGCGTAGCGACGGCGTGTTTCTCTTGGAAACCGACTGACTGTTTGAAGGGCTTTAGCACGCGTTAGCCCGAGCCGAATGAAATGATGACTTAAAAAATCAATAGGATAATTTACCGACGAATCGTTCTTAATAACTCTGGCGCGGCTCGGGCTAACGCGTGCTAAAGCACAAGTTTCAGTCGGTTGGAAAGAGATACACGCCGTCGTGGAGCGTTCTCCCTGCCTTTGGATACCCCGGTTATGTAACATCTCAATAAATTAAGGATTCGGGTCAATATGATTATTTCATATACCAGAACTTATTGAGAAGTTACCCGGGTATTGACAAACAATCTTATGTTAAAGTAAAAAATAGACCCAAGAGATGAAGTATGATACACAATACCAGACCTTAAAACGGAAGGCACCCTTAATGAAAATCTATAATTATCCATCAAAATCGGCTGAAAAAAGGATAGCGTCAATTGTAAACAGAGGACTTGGCTTTAAGAAAAAAGACGTTCTTACGGTTACGCGCATCCTTGAGGATGTCAGGAAAAATCGGGATAAAGCGCTTATTCAATATACAAACCGGTTTGATTCTCCGGAATTGACCGTAGAATCGATCAAAGCAACCCGTGAGGAAATTGACACTGCTGCAAAAGAAGTAGACCGGTCCTTTGGGCGTGCTTTAAATAGAGCGGTCAGACAAATCCAGACCTTCCATAAACAGCAGTCCATAAAATCATGGATAAATACAAAAAGGCCCGGTACGCTTCTGGGACAGATGGTAAATCCCGTGGATACCGCCGGTGTTTATGTGCCCGGAGGAATGGGTGGAAAGACGCCTCTTGTCTCTTCGGTCTTGATGGGTGTCATTCCGGCCAGAGTCGCCGGTGTAAAGCATATCTCCATGGTGACGCCACCCAATAGAGACGGGAAAATAAACCCCCATCTTCTGACGGCCGCAAAAAAGGTAGGGGTTGATGCGATTTACAAGGTGGGAAGCGCATGGGCCATTGCCGCTCTTGCATACGGGACTGAGACGATTCCGAAAGTCGATGTCATTGTCGGTCCCGGGAATATCTATGTTACCATTGCCAAAAAGATCGTGGCAGGGACTGTCGGTATCGATATGGTCGCGGGTCCCAGTGAAATTTTGGTGATCGCAGACCGTACGGCGAACCCTGAATTCATTGCAGCTGACCTCCTGTCGCAGGCGGAACACGATATACTGTCGTCAGCAATTCTGGTCACGAATTCCAAAGACACGGCAAAAGCGGTTGCTCTTGCCGTTGATGAGAAGCTTGCAGTTCTTAAGCGAAAAGAAATTGCCGAGAAATCGATTGCCAGTTTCGGGGCAATCATAGTGGTGCCTGATATTGATGCTGCTGTTGAACTCTCAAACAGAATTGCACCCGAGCATCTTGAAATTCAGATCAAAGATCCATTTGCGGTTATCGGTCAAATACGTAATGCCGGAGCGGTGTTTTTAGGAGATTATACTCCCGAACCGGTTGGCGACTACATTGCCGGACCCAGTCATGTACTCCCAACTGGAGGTACGGCAAGGTTTTCGTCAGCGCTTTCGGTGGACAATTTTGTTAAAAAGACCAGTCTGATCCAGTACTCCAGACAAGCTTTTGAGCGTGAAGCCGGAGACATCATCCGCCTGGCAGAAATCGAAGGATTGGAAGCACATGCGAATGCAGTAAAGATAAGGTTAGCCCGGTTACGCAAATAGGCCCTTCCGACCATCTTGTCAACCGGATACTTTCTATCCACAAAGATTCATACTGGATACTTTTTATCCAATATTGCTTTAGCCGGAGCACATATGATATCTTTATAAAAAATAAAAAGCGACTTTTTTTACGATAGTGTTAACTCTCTGTTAAAACATTTGATTTTAATTTCCTAAACCCTTAATCTTAAAACATAAAACGTGATAAATTCGACTTTTTTCGAATTCTTCAGTTATGGCATAAAGATTGCTTTTTCGAGACCATCATAATTAATTTAAAAATCTAATAGTAAAGGAGTCTATCGATGAAATTTATTACAAACAAAAAAGATGTTCCAAGAAAAAAATACGTTATCTTCATTGTATTACTGGCGGTTGGAATATTTGCGCTTTCAAGTTTTAACCCGGCTTCAGGTATTGAGACAGAAGCCGGCACTATTCTCTCGGCTCCGGAAAGTTTTAACAAACTGGCTGAAAACGCCAGTCCGGCGGTCGTCAACATCAGGACAGTAAAAATAATCAAAGGGGGCGGCCGGGTATTCCGTCAATTCAAAAAAGGTCCTTTTGGGGAGGACGATCCTTTTCATGATTTTTTCGACCGTTTTTTTGGTGAAGAACGACCGCACGATTTTAAGCAGCGGAGCCTCGGGTCGGGATTTATCATTAGCAAGGACGGTTATATTGTAACCAACAACCATGTTGTGGAAAACGCAGAAAAGATTGAGGTCATACTTAAAGATGAAAAAGAGTTCGATGCCGAAATTGTCGGGCGGGATGCCAACACGGATCTGGCCCTGATAAAAATCAAGCCGCATCGTGATCTTCCCGTATTGTTATTCGGAGATTCCGATGCGCTTAAAGTGGGTCAATGGGTGATGGCGATCGGGAATCCCTTTGGCCTTGAGCACACCGTTACTGCAGGAATTGTCAGCGCCAAAGGCCGTGTGATCGGGTCAGGACCCTATGATGACTTCATACAGACCGATGCATCAATCAATCCCGGCAACAGCGGGGGACCCCTTATCAATATGGAAGGCAAGGTTGTGGGTATTAATACAGCCATTATCGCAGGCGGAAGCGGCATCGGATTTGCCATTCCCATAAATCTTGTCA
>CAZDAB010000253.1:0-5187 GCA_964502855.1 uncultured Desulfobacteraceae bacterium
TACGGAGTTTGCAGATTTGTTATAGGCCGCTTGTCTTTGAGGTTGTCTGATGAAAGCAGTATTCTCAGATAGTTATAACTCAAGTACAACCGTTTTGCGGTGTATCACATTCATTATTGCTGCAATGGTAACGATTTTCATCTTAAGCACAAACATCGAAGCGGTTGAAAAAGACTTTCCTTTTTATCCGGGTGAAAAATTGACCTTTCAGCTTAAATGGATTGTTGTACCGGCCGGGGAAGGCATTTTGGAAATCCTCCCCATAGAAACTATAAATGGTGCTAACGCATATCATTTTGTTTTGACGGCCAAATCCAATTCATTTATGGACTTATTTTATAAAGTTCGAGATCGAATAGATGCCTATACAGACATTGAAATGACTCACACCATCCTGTATAAAAAAAAACAACACGAAGGGAAAACCCAAAGAGATGTGGTTGTGAATTTCAATTGGAATAACAACAAAGCTCGATATTCCAATATGAAAAATGTTCGAGAACCGATTGACATACTCCAAGGATCTTTCGATCCGTTATCTGCTTTTTATTACATACGTCTTTTTGATTTCAAAGAAAAATTAACCATTGAACGTCCGGTAACGGATGGGAAAAAATGTATAATCGGAAAGGCATTTGTTATAAAAAGAGAAACACTTGAATTGGCGATCGGTACATATGATACATTTCTTATAGAACCCGAGATAGAACATGTGGGCGGTGTATTTGAGAAAAGTAAAAATGCTAAAATCCAAGTATGGGTTACCGCAGATAAACGGCGAATGCCCGTTAAAATAAAAAGTAACGTCGTGGTTGGGAGCTTTGTGGGAGAACTTGTTTCGGCCACAGGTCTCGAAAAATAGGATTACCACGGTTAATCCATCTTTAAGGAACTCGGCTAAACAGAAAACCAGATGAAAGCGTTTGCAGACAGGGGCGTTTTTTAACTAGTGTCCATCCATAAATGGTCTTTTTGCCCAATCTCTGCGTTATGTTCAAAAAATAATCCTCGGAATATTAAACATATGCCTGCCTGTCCCGTAGGTCGGCAGATCGTACCGGGGTGGTTATTTTTTTTACATGCCTTGATCTTGAACAAAAATCCTCATTTATGGATGGACACTAACTATAGAAACTTCGAGATGTAAAATTATGACAAAAATACTATTAATCAGCAATAAAGAGGATGATCTCATTGCTATTTCCACCTTGTTAATAAACAATTTGTTTTCTGACTGTCAGGTGATAACGGCCCAATCCGGTCTCCAAGGGATAGAAAAAGCAAAAAATGAGTCACCCGGTACGATTTTGATAGATGTTGAAATACCGGGAATAGACGGATATAAGGTCTGTAACATTCTGAAATCTGATGAAAAGACTGAACACATCCCGATCATTATGATCACGGAGGTCCTATCGGATTCCAAAAGTCGTGTTAAAGGATTAGAGGCCGGAGCTGATACTTTTCTGAAAAAACCCTTTGACGAAGTTGAATTAACGACTCAGATCAATATGGCATTACGAATCGATGAAGCAGAAAAAGAGAAGATCAATCTTAAAGAAAAGCTCCAACAGGCCCGGAAGATGGGGGAAATTGGAACTTTGGCAGCTGGTGTTGCACACGAATTAAACAACGTGCTTTTCCCGATAATCGGCTACTCCGAGATGAGTATATGCAACCTGCCTGAAGACAGCGGGATCAAAGACAACCTTAATAAAATCCTTAAAGCAGCCGATCGCGCTAAATACCTTGTTCAACAGATTTCCGATTACAGTCATCAGGACGATCAGAATAGGAAGTAATGGCAGTTAATAATTTTCGTTGCACCAGATACAGCGAGACTTTTGCAAAACGCCCCTTTTAGCCCGATTTCTGCGTCCCCGATGAGCCGGATTTGTCAACAGTCTCACATTTTAACCCGCCACCGAACTTTGGCGGGTTAATCCTCGAAATACTCAATGTATTCGTGCCTGCCCCGTGAAATGCGAAGCCTATTTCTCTGGGGTGGTTAAAGTTTTCGCGTTGACTCGGGGCGTCCATGCCCCTCGCCCTTGCGGGCAGCTTGAGAGCTGTCCAATTCTGCTATCCTGCAGAATTGCCCTTGAATTCAAACAAAAATGTGCATTTTTCAAGGGTCTCACAGCGAGATAATTATGGAAAATAATTCCGGGTTTCCGGATATCAGGGACTCTGTCATAAAACCTGTCCGTGTAGGAGAGATTACGGAAAAAATTCGGAACGTGTTGGATAAAAAATAGTAAATACAGAGTTTGGGTGTCAGGAGAGAAATATGGAACCTATCAACAAAAAGAGCCCAGAGCATTTTCATATTATGGTTGTAGATGATGAGGAACTCATCAGGGATATGATCCGCCAGAATATCGAATGGGCCGGCTATGAATGTACAACTGCCGAAAGTGGAACAGAAGCTTTAGAAATTCTGGCCGGCGGCAGCAAGAAAGTGGATATAATCATAACAGACATCAGAATGCCGGGCCTAAACGGAATTGGATTGACGATGAAAGTAAAAGAAAATTATGATTCTGATATCATCGTTATGACCGGATTTGCGGATGATTTTGATTATGAAAAAGTTATAGAAAGCGGCGCAAGTGACTTTTTTCAAAAACCGATTAATCCCAAAGAGTTAATGTTAAGGCTGAAACGGGTTCTTAAAGAGCGTATTCTTCTTGCCGAGAGAAACCGGGCGGATATGGAACTTAAAAAAAATATCGAAAAATTACAAAATGCTCAAGAACAAACCGTCGCCGCATTGGCATCTGCCGCCGAAATCAGGGATCCATATACTTCCGGTCACCAAAAGAATGTCACCAAGCTATCCTGTTTAATAGCGGAACATTTGGGCCTTTCAGCAGACCTGATTAAAGGGCTCCGTATTGCAGGGTTACTTCATGATATCGGAAAGATATCCGTACCGGCAGAGATTCTCAGTAAACCCGGTGAGATAACAAAAGACGAAAGAAATATTATTAAAAATCATTGCCGGGTTGGCTATGACATTTTAAAAAGCATAGAATTTCAATTGCCTGTTTCCAAAATCGTTTTGCAGCATCATGAAAGGATGGATGGATCCGGGTATCCTTTGGGAATTCAAGGGGAGGAAATTCTTTTGGAAGCAAAAATTCTGGCGGTTGCAGATGTAATTGAGGCCATGTTCTCTCATCGACCTTACCGAGCAGCACTGGGTTTAGATGAGGCTTTGGAAGAAATCCGCAAAAAGCGAGGAATTTTATTTGATCCCGTGGTGGTAGACGCCTGTTTGGATCTTGCTTCCATTGGCAAATTGAAATTTGATTAAAACGAAAATATATTATTCTTAAAAAATTGTAACCGGTTAGTCCGTTGAAAAAAATTATCGCATTCAGATATTCCAGCTATAAGGGGATCAGGAAGTTTTACCTGTAAAATCACATAGATCATAAAGGGGACATGTGGAGCAGCCGGGCCTTCTCGCTTTACAAACAGCTCTTCCAAAGTAAATGAGTTGTAAACAAAAGTCATTCCACTCATTTTTGGGAATGATTTTCATCAGATCAAACTCGATCTTTACGGGATCATGGTTTTCTGTGAGCCCGAGTCTTTTCGAAATCCTTGCTACATGGGTGTCCACAACAATTCCCGGAATACCAAAGGCAGCGCCAAGAACCACATTGGCGGTTTTGCGTCCTACCCCGGGAAGTTTAACCAACTCATCCAATGTTTGCGGTACGTCACCTTTGTATTTTTCTATGAGACTCGCAGAGCATTTTCTGATATTTTTAGTTTTGTTGCGAAAAAAACCTGTGGGTCGAATCAGTTTTTCAATAGTCTCGGTGGATGCTTGGGCAAAAGCCTCGGGAGTTTTCAGTTTATGGAATAAATCTTTTGTTACGCTGTTGACCTGTTTGTCCGTACACTGAGCGGACAGTATGGTTGCCACAAGCAGTTCAAAAGGGTTCCGGTACCGTAACGGGGTCTTGACATTCGGAAAAGTGGCTTTTAGTATCTTACGGATTATAGTAATCCGGTCTTTATTTTTTTTTGACATTAATAATTCTTCGCAAAAAATTGTTCGACTTCGTTTAAAAGTGTTTTGAATTTTCGTATAACATGAATTTAGCTTCAAGAAAAGTGCGCGCTTTGGGTCTTTGTTCGGGCGGCCTCGACAGTATGCTGTCCGCGCTGGTTTTGCGAAAGCAGGGGATAGCCGTTGAATGGGTAAGTTTTGAAACACCGTTCTTTTCATCTGAAAAGGCTCGGCGGGCATCGAGCCTTACCGGAATACCGTTGTTGGTCAAGAATATAACCCCGGTTTATCTAAAGATGCTTAAAAATCCTCATTGCGGTTATGGAAAGTACATGAATCCTTGCATGGACTGTCATGTTTTAATGTTCAGGCTGGCCGGTGAAATAATGAATAAAAATGCATTGGATTTTCTTTTCAGCGGCGAGGTGCTCGGGCAGCGCCCCATGTCCCAGAATAAGCAGTCTCTTCGTTATGTGGAAAAACAGTCCGGTTTCGATGGCTACATACTGCGCCCTTTAAGTGCAAAAACGCTGCCCATAACCATACCTGAAAAACAAGGGCTGGTAAACAGGGAGCTGTTGCTGGACATTTCAGGAAGATCGCGAAAATCCCAGATAAAACTTGCTGAAGAATTCGGAATTACGAGCTATCCTTCTCCTGCGGGCGGCTGCCTGCTAACCGACAAAAGCTATTCGTCCCGGCTAAAGGATCTTTTTGACCACCAGGATTCCTATACAGAAGAAGAACTTCATCTTCTAAAGCATGGGCGGCATCTTCGCCTGAACAAAAACACTAAAATAATTGTTGGGCGAACCCAGAAGGATAATAAAAAGATAAAAAAATATTATGACCCGTCTGTGGACACCCTAATTAAAGTAAAAAATTTTCCAGGCCCCACCGTTCTTATGCCAACTGGCGGCGGCAAAGAAATGATAATTTTGGCGGCGTCAATATGTGCAGGCTATAGTAAGGCTCCGGATGCCGAACCTGTTGAAGTTGTCGAGATAACCCCCAAAGGAAATGAAATAGTTAAGGTCATCGCTATCCCGCCGGCAGACATCAGGCATTTTTTAATATAGCAGCTTGCTCGGATTACACTCGACGCCAACCAAAATCCACCGCCTAATTTTACGAATTCCTTTATTAATAAGGTTCTATGG
>CAZDAB010000254.1:0-5185 GCA_964502855.1 uncultured Desulfobacteraceae bacterium
AGACGACTCTTTTATGTTTCTATGACCCGTGCACAGGATCGCCTGTATTTAACATGTGCCAAAAAAAGGAAAATTTACGGGAAAACAAAAATACGAACGATGTCACCATTTATCGGGGAAATCGAAGACCGTTTAAAAATGCAAGAGAAATCGATCTCAGGAAAGAAAAAAAAGAACGGGCCAACACAACTCAAGCTTTTCTGATTAATAGATGAGTCTGTTGATTAATAAAGAGGCACTGGCAATAATTTTAAGGAATTGGAGAGGTATTATTATCAAGAGTCTGTTTTTCTATAATTGACAAACCGATTAAAAAATGTCCTTTAAATGATTCCCCGTCTTTTTTTGTGATATGTATGATTTTTGTTTTTAAAATTTCGGCTGAACTCGAAGCTTCGGGAGGATAATATTTCATTTCCAATATATCATTAACTTTTAAATATTCCAATACCGCAGAATCCTCATTTACCAGAATTCCCAGGCTGTTTGATGAAAGATCTCTTAGTTTAAAATGATAAAGAGTGCCGGTTTCTTTTAACTTAAATTCTACGCTGTAATACCTGTTCAGTACCTTTCTTAATTCAGCTCTTTTTTCTTCGGGTCTGACTGTGTTGGTATTTTCTTTCATAATAGCTCTTGTTTTTAAGAATAAAAGGTTGGAGACACAAAGGGAAATCTAGTGTTAAGAGAACCACAAGTACATAATTATAAAAAATTGCCATTATGTCTATACCTTATACAAAATTAAACTATGGTTCAAGTTTTTTTTAAAGAAAAACAGAAGAATTAAAAAAAAATTGGGCTTGCTTTGGGTGGATAATGGAATATAATTTTGTTTTTTTAAAGATAACGTTTTACTATTATTCGTTAAAACCCAACAAGTTTAAGAAGTGAGTTATAAATTATGAAGGATAAAAATTTTACTGGACAAATAAGCGGCAGAAAGGAGATTCATGCGAAAGATAAGATACGGTTCGATTGCCATCCAGGAGTTGCGTGTTTTACGAGATGCTGCAAGGGTGCTGATATGTATCTTTATCCTTATGATATTATTCGCATGAAAAATAGACTCGGTATTTCTTCGGATCGATTTCTTAAAAACTATGTTATTCAAGCAGTTAGAGATAATCCATATTTTCCAAGCCTTATGCTGAAGATGTCAGACGATAAAGATAACTCTTGTCCCTTTCTGTCTCCTGAAGGATGTACCATATACAAAGACCGGCCATTTTCCTGCCGGGCTTATCCTCTGGAACGTGCCGTAGCAAGAAGCGGTGATGAAAATGGACGAAAGGTCTTATACTTTATCATGCGCCACGACCACTGCCTCGGGCATAAAGAATCTCGAGAATGGACGGCAACGCAATGGATTCAAGATCAGCAAATAGAAATATATAATAAAATGAATGATTTGTGGGTTGATATCGATTCAATATTCAGATCAAATCCGTGGGGCTCTCAAGGGATTGACAGCCCTGCCTTAAAAATGGCGTTTATGGCCTGTTTTAATGTGGATGAGTTTAGGAATTTCATCTTTAAGAGTACTTTTTTATCGCGGTTTGATTTACCCGGTGAAAAAATTGAAAAGATGAAGGCGTCAGATGTTGAACTGATGAAGTTTGGATTTGAATGGACCCTGTTTTTTCTTACCGGCTCCGGACCGCTCTTTTTGACTCATATCAAGAAAGATGAACTCGTAAAAAGTCCGATTTAGACGGTTTTGAAAAAAGTTCAAATTCAAGGCGTGCAAATTTTGTAATCATGAGGCGTACTTTTCGTACGTTGAATGATTGCGAAATGCAGCACAACGCAGAAGTTGGATTTTTTACGAGACCGTCAAGAAAGATTCTCCTTGAAATATACTTTCACTAACATATCCGGAGACCTTTGTAAAAAGTTCTCTTTAAACAAGAATGCCCACAACAGCCCCGGTCATACAGGTGGCCAGGGTGCCGGCAACGATGGAACGAAAACCCAATGAGACGATTTCATCGCGTCTTTCAGGCACCATGGTCCCCATTCCGCCGATCATAATACCCAGGCTGCCGGGATTGGCAAAACCGCACATGGCATATGTCATAATAACTAAGGTTTTATGACTCAAAGCGCCTTGTGCCAGACGGCTCATATCAAGGTAGGCTATAAATTCATTGAGGATGGTTTTAGTTCCCATAAGGGCGCCGGCTAAAGGTGCCTCTTTCCAGGGAACACCCATGAGCCATACAACCGGCGCCATCACCAGTCCGAGAAGTCTTTGCAGTGTAACCGGTTGGTCACCAAATTCCGGTAAAAGACCCAATATTATATTAACAAGGTGGACCAGGGCTACGAGAACAATGAGCATGGCGATGATATTAATCAGGAGTTGGATGCCCTGCATGGTCCCCTTGGTAATAGCGTCCATGGCACTTAACGACTCTTCCGGAGATGTCAGCTCTCCGGAAGTCAGCCGTCCGGTTTCGGGGACCATGATCTTGGAAATCATGATGGCTGCCGGTACACTGATGATGGAAGCCGTCAGAATATGGCCCATAATGTTGGGAACCACCTTGCTCAGGATGCTGGCATAGAGCACCATAACCGTGCCCGCTATGGTGGCCATTCCGGAGGTCATCAGTGTGAAAATCTCACTTCGGGTCATACGGTTCAGATACGGGCGAATGAATAGCGGAGATTCAACCATTCCAATGAATATATTGGCCGAGACACCCAATCCCTCGGCGCCGCCCAATCCCATGGTTTTCTGTAATACCCAGGAAAAGGCTTTTACCACTATAGGCAGGATTTTCCAGTAAAACAAAAGAGATGACAGCGCACTGATAAAAAGAACCAGGGGAAGCGCTCTGAAGGCTAATATGAAACTCGCACCCGGAAATTTTTCAGCAAACGGAAGTTTACCCCCTCCCAGGTAACCGAAAACCATGGAAGTTCCTGCGGCAGTAGATTCTTCCAGGGATAGAACGAGGCGGTTTAAAGAGATAAAGAAATTTCTGAAAACCGGAAGTTTTAACAAAATGAGTCCAACAACAAGCTGGATTATAATTCCGGCGATGATAATTTTAAAACTAACCTTTGTGCGGTTTTCACTCATCAGCCAGGCAATACCCGTAAATACGGCCAGACCCGCTATGTTTTGGACAATCATGGATCATTCCTTGATTACAATAAGGGTATGATTCGCTCTATGTGTTCCTTGATGATGGCAAATATCTTCTGATATTTTTTGTAGGAACTCCCCATTGGATCTTCGATGGAACTTTTTCTGGTTGCCTTGTCGGGCCAGGCTCCTAGGAGAGCAACCCTGTTTTGAAGTTGTGGAAAGAAAACATGAATGAATTTTTTGTGGGCCGGTTCCATGCAGAGAATCAGATCTGCCGACATCAACTCTTCCCCGACAAGAGATCGGGCCCTGTGCGATGAAATATCAAAGCCGTTTTTTTTACAGACAGCCCGGGCATATTCGGTGGCCGGAGAATCGGTTAATCCGTGAATGCCCATGGATGAAACAATGAGATCATCACGTCTCATTTGCTGCCATTTATATCGCAAAAAACCTTCTGCCATGGGGCTGCGACAGATATTACCCGTACATACAAAAATAATGTTTAACATGTTACCCACATGAAAGAGGTTATATAGATAGTGTCCATCCATAAATGGTCTTTTTGCCCAATCTCTGCGTTATGCTCAAAAAATAATCCTCGGAATATTAAACATATGCCTGCGGTTATTTTTTTCGCATGCCTTGATCTTAAACAAAAATCCTCATTTATGGATGGACACTAGATAAGTCGTCTCGGCAAAAAGCGGTTTCCAGGATATCGACCGTGGCCGGGTATATGGCAGGGTCCTTGCTGGCTCTGGGCCCCGCAACATTTAGAACTTCAATTTCATGTTCTGCCAACCAAGATCTGATTTGTTTTGCGGCTTGAAAAGACCCGGTCTTGTTTAAATCGATATGAAGCCACGGGCGCCCATGACGAAGCACCATGTCTCGAGTATATTCTGATCCTCCGATGAGTTTACCATGGGATATTATCAGAGTGCCGTGGGAATCTATCACGTTTTGTTCCGTTCGTTTGTTATAGTTGGCCGACTCCATCTCTTTTAAATGGTATTTTTCATCCAGACGGCCGTTTTCCGTTAACCGTCCTTTGGGTATCCATCCACCGTGTGAAATCCCCAACTTAATCGCAACATCAAGGGCGGCTCGGTCAGCGCCGGTCTGACCGCCGGAAATGATTTTGTTTACCATGATCGTCTCTTTCCTGCGAAAAATTTACAGAGCGATTTTAATATGTTCAATATAAGGAAACCGTTGGCGGTTGTCAATGGTAAGAGCAGGAGTGTCTTTTAACTGATCGATCCCTGTGGATTATTCGACGGGTATTATATTTATATATTTCTCACTTGGCCAAAGCGTTCATAAGGCACTTCAAATGCTTTTGCCACCTCGAAACTTTCTCTTCTTCATCCACCTTGTCTAAAAAGTCCGGCCGATCATCTGCTTCCATCTCTCGCATCTCAGAGAAGGTACAGTCTTCTCGTTTCCCCTTGTACGGGCAATCTTTAAACACGTTTAGCAGCTTCTCATCAAGGTCTTTAGTGGTCATCAGAAACAGAGTTACCCGGTTGGTGTTATCTCTTACCTGTGTCTATACCATTCAAGACCATAATTGATATACAGATATCAGGTGGCAGGTCAAGTAAATCCTAAAATTGACAATTGTCAAATCCTCTTCGTCCACCTAATATTAAGGCTTCCCCGGAACCGGCACGCAACAAACGGTTTGTCAGAAGGAGCTGAGGGGCATTGAAAACCTAGTGCTCCGGGCCGGGATTTTTACATGCCGGATTATTGATTTCAGGAAAATCAATATGATTCAAACACAGCAATATCCGGCATTATCTTCAGGAAAAACCACCATATATAGTACATTTTTTCTCTTGACACGCAATATATTTTAAAATACGGAATAGTATATGAAGATCTTTTTCACATATTAACCTTTGAACGGTAATATATCATTATGAAAGAGGTTCTTAGATATCCATATAAAGCCTCCATAGGGAAGCAAGATCCCTTTGGAGGTTTTTTTTATTCATTTAGGGTTGTTCCAAAGGAAACTTTAATTATACAAAGAGATGGGGACGTTTTTCAAAGGTCTCCATAGGGACATTCGCC
>CAZDAB010000255.1:0-5171 GCA_964502855.1 uncultured Desulfobacteraceae bacterium
CTGGCGTCAGTGTGCGGCAGCTACCCTTTGGGCGGCCGCGCTTTTTGATCTTAACTCCCGTTTTACCGCCGCGAAGATAGGCTTTGTACCATTTGCAGACGGTAGTTCCATGAACCCCGGTAATCTCGCCAATTTCCTGGTAAGTTCTTCCGGCTTTCTTAAGCCGTATCGCCTGATTCCGGAGTTGCTGCTGGGCCTCTGTGCTAAGCTTTCGTGCGTCAATTTTTTCCATGCACAACTACATAGCACACTTTCAACATTATTTGGAGTATTTTCTTGCCGGGTTAATATCATTCGCTTTTGGATATTACCGATCGGCAGGTATTTAAATTTTAAGGGCCGGCTCGCTTCCGATATCGGGGCCTTCCTGGATTTGTTGCAAGCCGACCGGCCTCAGAATAATGGAAGCTCGCAGATAAAAAATCTAGGGGTGTCCGTGCGCCGTCACTGTTCAGACCTGATTTCCATCTACCAAAACGATCTGCCCTATTGGTACCGGCTCTACCTTGAAAGTAAAAAAGAGCAGCCATTAGAGGCTTCCACGTTTTTAATGCGCCTTTCCAATACACGCAAACAGGAGCATGCGTTGCGACAAGCAAATGAAATTAAACGGCTTTTACGCATCAAAGCTCCGTCTTAAAGAGATAAAACAGCTGGAGTGCCTCTGAATTTCAAAGAAATATTTAAAGCTGAAATCCAAGTGGGGTCAAAGGTCGTCTCACAATAGGAGGCCATGAATCAGGATATGTGGAGAAGCATTATTGAAGACGAAAGCTAAACTCATTGAAATTGATAGTGTCGGTCAGATTTTGTTTGAGCGCAGTAACCGGGCAAGACATATCCGTATTTCCGTGAAACCCTTCAAAGGCGTACGAGTTGCCGTTCCTTATAAGGTATCATTTGATCAAGCCAGGCAGTTTGCTCAATTAAAAAGGAACTGGATAAAAAAACACCTGCATAAAATGAGGCAGGTGGAAAAGGAACATGAAGCCTTTTCAAAGCATTCGACTGAAATCAACAGAGCCGAAGCCAGAAAGAAACTCGTTAAAAGGCTCAATAAATTGTCCGAGCAACACGGTTTTAGCTATAACAAGGTGTTCGTGAGAAACCAAAAGACCAGATGGGGGAGTTGTTCTTCCAAAAATAATATTAGCCTTAACATGAAGCTGGTCAGATTGCCGGATGAGATGATTGATTATGTCCTGTTACACGAACTCGTTCATACCCGCATAAAAAATCACGGTCACGCGTTTTGGGCGGAATTGAATAAGTTTGTGCGGGATGCCAAAGGAATGAGTAAAAAAATGAATGAATATAAAGTCTTTCTGATGTAATTTTATTTTGCCCAATTCAAGACGACAGACCATTCACGCAGCCTTCTTATAGCCAATTTAACATGTTCCGTACCTACGGAAATCATAAAAATATCGCTTCCGAAGAATTTTGCGGAAGCGCTTTTACAGCGATTTCAAAACCCGCCGTCTTTCTTGAAATCTTCATAATAGGGTAAGACTGAAATTCAAATACGAGATGCCAGCCTTATTGTCAACCCGGTATTTTTATTCAAACTGCCAAAAAATCGAGGATTTTAGACGTCGGCTACCTGTCTGCCCGCATGAAGATCTTTTCTAAAAGTAGGCCTTGGCGGGGTAATCCGGGTCGATAATATAATCATCAGCAATGGGTCCCGGCGGATCGTCATATACAGGAAAAACATCAATGGGTGGGGCGTTAGCCCTTGGTCTGGGCTTCCGCTTTATCTCCTAAAAGCCCAAATGCTCGAGGATCTTTCTGATTCAAAAGTCTGATTGAACAATGATAGCTGGATGTTACAATTTGTCATCCCAACTGGAAGATTGAAAAGCGGGAATTGTAGTGTACATTCTGAGAATGTTGTAAATAGTGCCTGAACGAAAACTGTCTTTTCCGCCAATATCTGCGTCAGACTCAAATTTTAACCCGCCACCGAACTTTGGCGGGTTAATCCTCGAAATACTACCCGTATTCCTGTGGTTAAAATTTTCGTCTTCCTTGATCTTAACGAAAAATCCTAGTTTTCGTTCGGGCACTAAATAGCGAGGAATATCATTTTCAATGTGGACTTGGTCTATGGATGGAGAGGTTTGACGCTTGGCAAGGATATTTGGATTCTTTATCAACTCATAGATTTTCACTGAATACACGTACCTATTGACCACTCTTGTATGTTATGTCGATGACTGTCACCTCCGGTGGCGACAAAAATCGAACCGGCGGCCCCCAGGTCCCTGAACCCCTGCTGACATAGAGCAGGGCATTACCATTGACCTTTGATAGGCCGGTGTGCATCCTGTAGAAGAGCTTTGTAACCAGATTAAAGGGAAAGATCTGTCCCTTGTGGGTGTGACCTGAAAGCTGGAGGTCAAACATTCCAAGCGACTCACTGCTGATTACCGGCTGGTGCTTCAAAAAGAGGGTGAATTTTTCACGGGGCAATTTTTCCAGCAGCGCCTTTTCAGAGACTGCACGATCTGGGCCATAGCGTCTCCTGGCAGGGTCGTCTACACCCGCGACATTGATAAGATTGGATACGGTTATTCCTTCTCCTCTGAGGATGGTAAAGCCCGCCTTTTGGGTAAATGCCAGGGCACGATCAATGCCTGCATAAAATTCGTGATTACCGGTAATCGCAAATTTCCCATACCTTGTGGGTATGTTCTGAAACATATCCGTTAGCGCCTCCAAATCATCCATCTGGCCATCCACAAGATCACCCGTTGATACAAGAATGTCCGGGCGGGCATCCTTGACCTGCCGAAGAATCCGCTTAAGTCGGGATTTCCCGACGATAAGGCCGATGTGGACATCGGATATCTGCACAACTCGAAATCGCCCGATTTTTTTGGGCATTTTGCTTGTTTTCACGGTCACGTGTTCCGTCCTAATATGAAGCGCCTCGAAATAGCCATAGATCACTACGGCAAAAGAGCATAAAATGGCGAGTGTACAGAAATTTCTGAGGGAAAGAGTAAAATCCGCGAGCGGTCTCTGGGTCAACATCCTTGCCAGGAAATGGAGCAGCCTATAGATGTCAAAGAAAAAGGAAGCTGAGATAAAGATAAAAAGCAGCCCCATCCATGTAAACCCGATGTAGGCCAAACCGCGTGCTAAAGCTTCATATCCGTAGCGTTCAGAAATACGTACGACAATGGGTGAAACCACCATCAGGATCATGAATATCGCAAGGATTAAATATGCAGGGAGCCCGAGGGCAAAACCTCTCTTCAGTTTCAAAAAAGCGTACAGGTGTGCGCCGCCGTAGATGCTCAAGTATATGAGTAAAAACAGGGTCATTCAGTATTTCTCCATTGATAACGTTTCGGGCAGTAATAGTTTGACGATACCTTACCATTCTATCAACTTGAATCAACTCTACCTGTTTTACATATACCATAAAAATGAAAAGAGGAAACCTCAGAAAAAAGATTTACCCCGATTGAAAAACCGATATCACCGCAATTTTTAACACCTGATGAATTCCGATAAAAAATTAGGATCGGGGATGGTACTATATATTGTGTCGTGTGGCCATTAGACGATTAGTGTAAAAAATTAAATGTTTGCTAAGATACTGTTTTGATATCAAACAAATTTAGAGTGTTGCGCTCAATAGCAGGTATCACCAGCCCCGCCCATTCAACAATCCGTATCGTAATCAATGTTTCAAATAAATGGGTTATTCTTTAGTTTTTAATCGGATTCGCTATGTCTTGTGCCTTCTTTTCGTGACCGCAATCCTCGCATCGTACGCGAGCAAACCCGTTATGCAGGATTCCGCAGAACAGGTACCGGTAAATCACCTGCCTGACATAAGGGCGATAAAAGCCATACTGCCGCTCAAACCGGTCTTCGTAGACCTGCTCGAAGGTCTCAAAATGATCTTTAACGCAGTTGTAACTATGGAAATATCATTTGATAACGGCATTTGAGACATTTTCATGCCCCCCTATTATTTTGATCCAAACAACTCCACGCCTTGTGGGAAAATCGAATAGGTTCTGCCAATTCTGTGAGAATAGGTAAACTGTATAAATTACAAATACAATATTAATAAATTTATCTCACGAATGGTTGGAGTTACGAATAGTTAACTGAGATAATAATAAGATACAATCAGTGCAAGGAGGTTATATTGTGCAGAAGGTACCGGATCTTGAGAACCGGTACCTTCTTCTTTTATTGTCTGAGAGTTGTAGCCTCTGGGGATTATTGTACTTCAAAAGAAGTCTCGCGCGAGTCTTTGCCTGAATCAGTTTTAATAGTGGTAATTACCTTGTAGGTACCTTTCTTGGCGTCTGCAGGGAGAAAAAGCGGTATAGAAGAAGTGTAGGTGCCTGCAGTGTGAGAGACATTTACTTCCGGATTACCAACAAGTTCGTTGTTTAGTCTTACCTCTCGAGACTCGGTAATGTTAATCTGACTATCCGGAGAGGGAGCCATCAGTGCATAGGTCACATCGAGATCAACTTTTTCGCCTGGTTTTATCATAGTTGGCTTTGCTGAGGTTCCTTCAATCCTAACAATTATTCCGCTATCAGGCTGGTAGTTGTATTTGTTTGACGTCTCATCTGCGGTTTTCTTCTTGTCCACGGTGTAATTGCCGACTACACCACCTATGAGTGCACCGGCAAGCCCTCCGATAATTGCTCCTTTAGTCCGCGAGCCTTCACCTGCTATCATTGCCCCACCAAGAGCCCCGGCTACTGCCCCAATTCCGGCGCCTTTTGCCGTACCCTCATGTTCCTCCGGAATGCTTGCGCAACCGGACATTCCCAAAATAAATATCACAAGTGTCAGAAAAGATACAATTCGCAGTTTCATGTTTTACCTCCTTTGGAAGTGATAAAAGTCCGTTTTTAATATTGAAACAAGAAAAAAATAAAAGTTGAATTGAATTGATAAGAATTCCTTTTCAATAGCGGAATAAGGAAAAATTTAAAGTTGTGTGGCATAAGATGGAGTGTTTCGATAGCATGCGAAAATCTCTTTGATTCAATATATCTTGCCAAAGGCCAACCTGAATTAACTCTAACTTTTTTACATATATCATCAAAGTGAAAAAGGCAAGCCCCCGAAAAATCCAAAATCCACCGCCTAATTTCTAATCAAGCCATTTTCCGCCTGTCAGAAAA
>CAZDAB010000256.1:0-5168 GCA_964502855.1 uncultured Desulfobacteraceae bacterium
GATATTTTTTAAAGCCATATTATGGGCAATTTTAATCATCCCAGGTAGCACCTTTGTTTGGGTTATAATTCCGAAACATTATTTATGGAGATAGATCGTGACGGCGAAAAAAAAGTCCGTATCAAAAGAGAACAAAACAGGCCCGAAAGAAGAGAAATGGAAACTAAGACTTTACGTGGCCGGGCAGACGCCCAACTGCGTCAAGGCCTTTTCCAATCTCAAAAAGATCTGCGAGGAACACCTGAAAGGCAGGTATACGATTGAAGTGATCGATCTTTTGGAGAACCCGCAGTTGGCAAAGGGGGACCAGATCACGGCCATTCCGACCTTGATCCGAAAACTCCCGCCACCCCTAAGAAAGATCGTCGGAAATCTGTCCAGGACCGACCGTGTCCTCGTAGGTCTTGACCTTAAACCCCGCATTTAACAGGGAGAATGGACATGTCAAAAAAGAATAAAAAAGACAATCCCAAAGATCAGCGTGCAGCCTTTGAAAAGGCGGCTAACGGCTTGAAAAAAGAAAAATATGTCCTTCGTCTCTTTGTCACCGGGACAACGCCCAGGTCCATGAGGGCCATCTCTAACATCAAGGAGGTCTGTGAGGAGCATCTCAAAGGCTGGTATGAGCTTGAAGTTATTGACCTTTATCAGTATCCCCACTTGGCCAAAGGAGAGCAGATCATCGCCGTGCCCACGCTGGTTAAAAAATTGCCTCTGCCCCTACGAAAATTTGTCGGTGAGCTTTCTGATGCGGAAAAAGTTTTATTTGGCCTGGATCTGAAGCCAAAACAATAAAAAGAGGTTTTATTATGAGCCGGGAAACCAAGAGCAAGGCGCAGCTTTTGAAAGATATCGATGCGCTGGAGCATCGCCTGGAAGAGAGCGAAGATGCCCTCCGGGCCATCAAAAACGGTGAAGTGGACGCTATCTATGTGGACGGGCCGGAAGGGGATCAAATTTTCACCTTGAAGGGTTCGGATCAGACCTATCGCACCCTCATCGAGAATATGAATCAGGGGGCGGTTACCTCTACAGGGGACGGGACCATTCTCTATGCCAACAAGGCCTTTGCCGAGATGATTCAAGTATCTCATGAACGCATTGTGGGAGCTTCCATTGACCAATACATAGCCCCGGAAGACAAACCCATGTTTGAGGCCCTCTTTGAGCGGGGGATTCAGGAACGAGCGGAGGGAGAGATCGCATTTAAAATCCATGGGGACTCTCCTGTGCCGGTCTATGTTTCCATGAATACGGTTTATTTGGAGGGTGAGACGGTGCTCTGTATAACGGCTACGGATCTGACGGCGCAAAAGCGTCAGGAAGAAATTGTCCAATCGGAAAGACTTTCCCGTGCTATCCTGGAGGCGGCAGGTGAGGCTATTTTGGTGTTTGATCACGATGGAAGGATTATTCGTGCCAACCATGCCGCACAGAGGCTTGTTGAAGATACTGTCTTGCTGAAATCCGTTGATGATGCATTTCAAATTCAGATGGTACTTGATAATTATGAGGCTGTCGCCCCCTTTTCTGTATCCCAGGTGCTGGAAGGGGACTCCTTTCGTGGCCGAGAGGCCATACTGAGGAAACAGGACCGGGAATCGCTCTATTTTTTACTCAGCGTCAGCCATTTGCGGAACGAAGCGTGCAATATCGGGTGTGTTCTGGTTCTGACGGATATGACTGAACAAAAACAACTGGAAAGGCGACTTGAAACCGAAAAGAAGCAAATGGCAACAACATTATATTGCATCGGCGATGGTGTGATCAGCACCGATTCCAAAGGAAGGGTGAGGTTGGTCAACAGGGTCGCCGAAAAGCTTACCGGGTGTCTTCAGCATGAGGCCGCCGGAAAGCCCGTCGGCGAGGTGTTTCATATAATCAATGAGCATACCCGGCAGAAATGCGAAAATACGGTTGAGAAAGTGCTTGAATCCGGAAACATCGCCGATCTCGCCAACGACACAATTTTAGTGGCCCGTGACGGCACCGAGAGGATTATCTCAGGCAGCGGCGCTCCTATGGATTTAAACGGCAATATTATCGGTGTCGTCCTGGTATTCCGTGATATTACGGATAGAATTAAAATGGAAAAAGAGCTTTTTAAAAACCAGAAACTTGAATCGCTGGGGATACTTGCGGGCGGTATTGCTCATGATTTCAATAATATTCTGACAACGGTTACCGGCAATGTTTTCTTAGCCAAGAATCAAGTTACACCGGATCATGAAATATTTGAGTTGTTAAAAGAAGTCGAGTCAGCTTTAGCGAGGGCTCAGACGCTGACCAAACAGTTACTGACCTTTGGCAAAGGGGGAACGCCGGTCAAGGAAACCGTTTCCATCAGAGATATTATCACAGAATCTTCCCGCTATGTGTTGCGAGGCTCAAAATCCAAGTGCCAATTTTCAATCGCCGAAGACCTCTGGTCGGCTAAAGTTGATGTTGGACAGATCAGCCAGGTCATCAATAATGTGGTGATCAATGCCGATCAGGCCATGCCGGAGGGGGGAATCGTTCATGTCGCCGCGGAGAATCTAATAATAGCGGAAAGGCGGGACTTGCCTCTGAAACCGGGCAGATACATCAGGATATCCATTAAAGACCAGGGGGTGGGCATAGCGGCGAAATGCCTGTCAAAGATATTTGATCCCTATTTTACGACCAAACAGGGAGGGAGCGGTCTGGGGCTTGCCGCGGCCTATTCCATCATCAGAAATCACGATGGGCACATCACGGTGGAATCTCAGTTGGCGGTGGGTACAACATTTCACATCTATCTGGCCTCCGCCAAAGCGGTTCCCGAAAAAGAGGAAATCAAGCTGATAAAAGGCCAGGGCAGGATTCTGGTCATGGATGATGAAGTGCCGTTAAGGAAAATGATCGGAAGAATGTTGGGGTTGTTGGGGTATGAAGCAGAATTTGCCAGGGATGGCGCTGAAGCGATTGAGAAGTATAAAAAGGCCAAAGAATCCGCAAACCCCTATGATGCCGTCGTGCTGGACCTGATCGTTCCCGGCGGGATGGGTGGCAAGGAATGTATTACCGAATTGTTAAAGATAGATCCTGAAGTTAAAGCCGTCGTCTTCAGCGGTTACTCAGAGGACCCGGTTTTGTCGAATTTTCAGGGATATGGTTTTAAGGGTATGATGCCCAAGCCATTTGATCCCCGGTTACTGGGCAAAGTGTTACACGAGGTACTTCAGGGTAAAAAAGAATGGCGGTAACCATACTCATATTCCTATTGCGCAGACTATAATCGAACAATGAAAACAAACAATCAAGTATTAAACGCGAAAGAGGCGGCGGATTTTCTTGGAGCCCATGTTGAGACAATTCGTCGTTTGGCAAGAAGGGGCGACATTCCGGCTTACAAGATTGGAAAAGACTGGCGATTTCGCCGTGACGCGCTTTTAGATTGGGCTGAAACGCATTACCTGCGGAGCAAATCACCTTGTGTTCTGGTGGTTGATGACGAACAGGGGGTTCGGAAACTGATCGCACGGTTCCTTGAACCGGGAGGATACCAGGTCCTGCTGGCATCTAACGGCGCTGAAGGATTGAGGCATTTGGAAAGCAAAGCAGTAGATCTGATCCTGCTTGACTTGAAGATGCCGGAGATGAACGGGCCGGAATTTCTTCAACATTTCATGGGAACCGGCCAGCGTCCCCCGGTCATCGTCATCACGGGCTATCCGGACAGCGATCTCATGGCAGAGGCCATGCGTTACGGCCCCATTACACTGGTGGCAAAACCGATTGAGATGGAACTACTGATGCATGCGGTTCGCACTGCGCTCAACGGCGCATTGAACGCGGAACAGGGAACTCGTGCGCCTCCCGGGAGGTGAGATACAACTCGAAAGCAAGCCGGGGAAAGGCTCGATCTTCACACAGGCCCTAATTCGGATATAGGTTTTGAATTGTATTGAGGAGTGTTTCCGGGGAAAATGGTTTGGGAATAACAGCATCAAAATCGGGTTCAGATAATTTCCAGGGTGTTCCGGAGATGCCGATGAGGGCAGTGGACTGTCCTTGTGAATTGCGGATATGATTAGCGACGTCATTTCCTTGCATACCCGGCATTAAAATATCTATAATAACAATATCAAAATGGGTGTTATGTAGTTTTTCGAGACCTTCACAACCGTTTATTGCCGTTTCGACGCGGAAACCGGCTTTTTTCAAAACTTTGTTGAACAGCTTCAAAAGAGATTTTTCGTCGTCAATAACCAGCACTTTCAATATGGCACTTCCTTCTAAATACAATATGTTTTGGAAAGAGCACAAAATAAAGACCTTTGTATAATAGGTGTTACGGTGATAAGAAACAACGAAAAATATTGTTTCTCGTTAGCTAAAACAGCAAGCTTTGCATCTCAATCATTCGGACGGTTTGTCTTTAGCATATTTTTCAATTCGCCTATGTCTATATTTCGTATCGGGAAATTAGAGAGAGAACTTTAATATTTTTTTTAATTTCCACTGTATATTTTTTTTATTGTCATTTGGAGAAATTCATAATGTCCGAAAAACCGACATATGAAGAATTGGAACAACGGGTTAAGGAGCTTGAAAAAATAGCGATTGAACGCAAAAAGGGGGAGAAAGCGGTAAAGGACTCTCTGGAAGAAAAAGGGACCCTTCTCAACAGCCTGGTAGAGCATGTTGTTTATCAAGACACTGAAATGAGGGTGTTATGGGCCAACCGGGCTGCCTGTGAATCCGTGAATCTGACCCGTGACCAAATATTGGGCCGCTTTTGTTATGAGATATGGCCGCAACGCAGCGACCCCTGTCCGGACTGTCCTCTCAAAAAATCCATGAAAACGGGCCAACCTGAAGAGGTAGAAAATACACTTCTGACGGTAGAGCCTGGTTTATCCGGGGCTATCCCGCGCGGGATGAAACCGGAAAAATTGTGGGGGCGTTTGAGTTGACATTGGAGATTTCCGAACTCAAAAAAGCTGAAAAAATACTACACAAGGCTCACGACAAACTGGAGCAGCGGGTTAAAGAACGAACTGCCGAGTTGGTCGTGGCTAACAAGAAACTCGAACGGCAAATAAAAGAGCGAAAACAGGCTGAAGAATCGCTACGGGAGAGTGAACGGAAATACCGAACCCTTCTTGAAACCACATCCGAAGGATACTGGATGTTAAATCCTG
>CAZDAB010000257.1:0-5166 GCA_964502855.1 uncultured Desulfobacteraceae bacterium
CTGTTTTTGGATCATAGCGGATGATATCGTACTTTTCACTATCAAGGGCCTCATAAACCTGGTCTCCGCTTGCAATGGATACGTCACGCTCGGAAGATATACCTCCGGAAAGAAGCGCAAGGGTCAGTTTTTTCATGGGCTTTCCTTTCAGTTAGTTAAATGCCAAGGGTTCACCAAAAAATAAGTTAAAAATTTTGGAAGTTGAGTCGCCAGACGGGCAAGGCACGAAACAAATAAGATGTTAAGTTTTAAGTGGTTGTTAGACCATATATTATAATTACCTAAAACCTAAAATGTGATGAATTCGAGTGTTAATGAGTTCATCATATTTCTATGACTTGAAAATCTGTTCTTTAAATTTGTTATATTCATCAAGGGTTATGAGATTGTTTTCAAGCAGGCGGACCAGTTCGGAAAACTCCCTGTTGTGAATTACATTCGGGTCTTCCAGTTGCTTAAATTGCCCGGATGAAGCGGTATCCAAAGCGGCAGGATCATTTGACCCGCTGATTTTTAAAGATGCAAGTCCTCCTAATAAATTGACTTCAACGGTTCTATCGCCAAATCGACGAGAGTTAAAAATCTCCCGAAGCGTCTTACCCTCCATTTTCATGCGCTTGTAAAAATGATAGGCTGAAGCAACGATGGCAGCAGTACCGGCAATAAAAATCCATATCATGTAGTTTATAATACCACGGAAAAAAATGACAAGCATTACCAATCCTGTAATCAAAACAACATGGAGAACAAGAATTAAATAAGCCATCAAAACACTTTTAAGATGAACTTCCTCTTTTTCTTTTTTATTTGACGACATAACATTTCTCGAGCTTTATATCCCCTATTTCGCTATACGCGAGAAAAATAAAGGGATTTTTGGGCTTAGGTTTAATTATATGATACATGAATTCGACAGTTTAGTAAAGAGACCTTTGCAAAATGTCGACATTTTGATTTCAGCTAGTTTTTGAATTTTCAAATCGTTCCACCAATTTTCCCGTATATACCTGGGGCATTTCATGGACAATTGATGTGTCTCGAATTGAGTTTAACTTCAAGATTAAAAAGTTCAATTTTTTTAATATACGGTATTTTTCGGAAGTTTCCTGCATCCCCGCCAACAGGTCTTCTGTCTGTTTAATCTCCTTTTTCAATTCAATCTCAACCGGGACACAATCTGCATTTTTTAGTATTTTATAAGCCAGACGCAGGTCTTCCGAAACAAAACTGTCGTCCTCGAACTCCAAGGGCTTGCCGGCACCGGGCAGGTTTTCAAATTCGCCCCTTTTCTGGGCCCTTAGAATCCGTTCTTCAACAATTTTTTCAAAACCGTAACACATAGCTGAACTCTTTTTTTCCCCAAAAAAAGTGTGTTAAAATAAAAAGGCCCCTACGATAATATCAGAGACCTAATTTCAATCAAAGCTGGTGGCGATGCAGGGAATCGAACCCCGGACACTGCGGATATGAGCCGCATGCTCTAACCATCTGAGCTACATCGCCAGGATACCTCTTACGATTTTTTAAATATAGTTTACGGCAGCCTTTTAAATTTTGGAATTGGGCTCTCTAACACCTTGCTTTTATTTAGTCAAGTTATAATATCGCTTCGGGATGTAATGCAAATTTAAGATATGGATTATCCGGGAGCGGATCCCTCCGCCTCAATAGCAAATTCTTCCAGATCGGCCGGCAGATTGCCGAATACAATCATAAACGGCAGTTCTTGGCCGGGTTTAAGCCGAATATTCGAATTATTATCGCCAAGGCGATGTGACAATCGCTTTTTAATAGCTGAAAGCTCCAGATTAGAAAGTTCAATATCTGACAGAATGTTTCCGCAAAAAACCGTCTCTTTCTGAACAAGATTTTTCCCTTTTTTATATAGTTTCCCGGTCACCCTGATATAACTGCGGGCTTCTGAATACCCGTTTTTAATTTTGCCGGTTATCATAAAAAGCTTCCCTGCTTTGACATTTTTAACAAACGCACTATCAATATCCAAAGTGTCTATTTTGAGGTTACCTTCAGGGTCTGAAATTTGAGGTTTAAAATAATCACTGACAAAAGGGATCTTAATATGCATAAAGTCGAGCAAAACATAAACGCCGTAACAACCGCCTCCCAAGAGTACAAAGATCAGCAAAACAATTAACGGTTTGCTGATCCGCTTTTTCATCGCAGGCGTTTCTTTGACCACTGCCGGTTGCACATCGGCAATCCCCTCTTCTGACAGATCATCCTGATCGGTATCTTCAATAGCAAATTCTTGATCTATCTCTTCTGGTTCAGAAAAATCGACGGTTTCGGGTTTATCTGCCATCGCTTCAATCTCATCAAGTTCAGCCCCTAATGTCTCTTCCGGCAAAGCAGAATCGACAGGTTCCACTTCCTCTTCAGTCTCTTCTTCTTCAAACATCTTCTCTATATCTGATAAATCAACCTCTTCCAACTCTTCAGATTCGGCGCTCGCCTCAATATCTTCAGGCGTTTTTTCGATCTCGGGTTCGATCTCCGTATCCAATTCAAGATCAACTTCATCCGGCTCCGGCTCGTCTTTCTCCTCAGTTACCGGATCTTCTAAATCGATCAATTCCTCTATATCCGACAGATCGAGTTCATCCGGTTCCTCGAGTTTGGCTTCCGCCTCCACATCCTCTGATGGTTTTTCAGGCTCGGGCTCCAGATCCAGATCCAGTTCGAAATCTTCAATAGCCTCATCAGCATCGCCTTCTTTTTCCGAGATTTCTTCCTCTGAAAATAACTTATCCATGTCCGGCAAATCGAGTTCACCGGAACCTGAGTCATCCAATTGGCCGGTTTCAAAATCTTCAGTCTCTTGTTCCAATTCAAGGTCCGATATAATGTCATCCGGTTTTTCAGCTTCTTTTGGGGGCACAGGTGGATAGGCCATAAAAATTTCTTTGCATTTTGAGCATCGAACTTTGGAGCCCTCCGGTTTTAGAAGACTTTCATCTAAATTGAAACTGGCGTTACATGCCTTACAGGTAATAATCATGGTATACCCCACCGCTTATAATTTAAGGTGATAAATTCCCGCTAAATTCCTATAATTTTCATTATAATCAAGCCCATAACCCACAAGGAACCCTTTATCGACTTTATGGCAGGCATAGTCGATTTTAATATTTGCATTACGGCGTTCGTGTTTGTCAAGCAGGGTGCAAATTTTAACAGTTTTTGGACCAAAAGCTTTTAAATAATCAAGGATATAAGATAAAGTCAAGCCTGTATCGACAATGTCTTCTACAAGCAGTACATCTTTATTCGTAACGTCAATCTCAATTTCTTTTGTCAAACGGATGTTCCCTGATGATGAAACCTCGGAACCGTAGCTGCAGACACGTATGAAATCAAGTTTAACCGGAATAGTAAGATGCCGCACAAGATCAGATAAAAAGACAAACGCACCTTTTAAGATCCCGATGAGAATAAGTTCACGATCCTGATAGTCAGATGAAATCCTGCGCGCAACCCGGGCTACCATATTGTCGATATCATTTTTATTTAAAACAGGAATAAGTTCAGGCATAATCAGAAATTATAAATATTCAGAACCTCCTTCGGCAGCGAAGTTGTTGGCTTGTTATTTTCCCGCTCAACCCCTTTTCACTCAACGAGTTGACCCTGACTCGACTTTAGGCATTTTAGTCGCTCTTGTCAATAAATTTAATTCCTTACAGGCCGACCTCTGACAGCTGTTCAATCAGTTTTTTTTGCTTTTTGTTAAGCTTTACCGGCATGTTTACATGAATATATACATAAAGATCACCCTTGTCTTTACCATGCATATGGGGAAGTCCGTGTCCTGCAAGACGCATCTTGGTTTTATGTTTTGTTCCAGAAGGTATTTTCAAGCTTAACTCTTTTTTGACGAGTGTGGGAACAGAAATACTCGTTCCGAGGAGAGCCTCGCTCAGTTTTATCTCTCTACGCATATAAAGATCATACCCTTTAGAATCATAAACTTTATCACCAAGCACGTTGGACTGGATATACAAATCTCCGGGAGGCCCGCCATATGGGTCTGGATCACCCTTACCCGCAACACGAAGTTTCTTCCCGGATATCATTCCTTTTGGAATCTTTACCGTAATCTTTTCACTACGCCCCTGATGTTGGTATGATACGGTTTTACTTGTCCCTGTCGCCACCTCCTCTAATGTCAGCGGCAGCTCATACACCAGATCCGCTCCTTTTGACCGGGCTTTCTGCTGCTTCTGATAACCGTCAAACGGGGCTCCATCCCCGAAGGAAAACCGCATGCCGTTACCCCTGCCGGAAAAACGTCGGGTCTTTCCAAACAACTCGCTGAATATATTGTCGAAATCGAAGCCCTTAAAAATATCTTCCTGTGAAAAACGCTGCTGGAATCCTGCGGCGCCGAACGTATCATACTGTTTGCGTTTCTCCTTGTCACTCAAAACAGCATAAGCTTCACTTATTTTTTTAAATTTTTCTTCAGCGCTTTTATTCCCTTCTGTATGGTCAGGATGGTACTTCATCGCAAGTTTCCGATAAGACTTCTTAATATCTTCTTTGGAAGCGTTTTTATTTACGCCGAGTATTTTATAATAATCTGTTTCAGACATCTCCAAATTACCTCAATGTTGCAGTAAACTTTTATGACACTTCAAGATAAGTTGAAAATCATTAGGTGTCAAGGATCATTCGATTTTTTGATTTCCGGCTCCCGATGAATATTTCTCAGCGGCTTTGAGAGAAATCATAATCACAGAAAGCGCAGCCGGGGTAATTCCATCTATGCGGGAAGCCTGGCCAAGTGAAGAAGGCATTATGTCAGAAAGTTTTTCTTTGAGTTCATTTGAAAGTCCGTGAACCTTTGAGAAATCAAAATCTTCCGGTATTTTCATCCGTTCCAGGTTCTTGAACTTATCGATTTCCTTGAGCTGTCTCTTGATATACCCTTCGTATTTAATCTCTATTTCCACCTGTCGTGCAACAGATTCACTGATGTTGTAAGGGCTTTTGGCCAGCTCTTCTGCGGTATGGTAATCGAGTTCTGCCCTTTTTAGAAGCTGATCCAGATAGATGCCGCTTTTTATCGGTCTTGTCCCTTGATTGACCAGATAATCGTTTATCTTTTTGGCAGGCTTTATCACGGTTCCTTTTATTCTTTTAATC
>CAZDAB010000258.1:0-5152 GCA_964502855.1 uncultured Desulfobacteraceae bacterium
TAAATTTAATCTATATCAGTATCTTAGGGATTATCGTTCAAACACTAATTATGTATTTTATTGAACCTATCAGTTGGTTATCTTGATTTTGCGTCCGTTTGATTTTTCCACGGAGTGCTCCTATTCACAATTCAGGCTTTGAAACCATTTGCAAATAAAAATTAGCGAGTTAAATGATCGGTTAAAAAAGAGTTATTTGAGGAATATTGGTAAAAATCGCGAACAATATGTAGGTTGTCGTGCAAATGAATTCTTTGAAAATGCCATGATATAAAATAGTAGCTCAAGAACATACTGGAGATGGACCGGGCAAAGAATCAGTATTTTTCCCCGTGGAATCTGAAGTACATTCCACGGGGACTTTTTTCGCAGAGCCCCTATCGGGGATTTTACCGGGAACCCCTAATCCCCCGCCTGCTTGCAGCGGGGAGCATCATTACTATTAAAAATAAGTTAGTGATCTGAGACCGTTGAAAAATGCAGCATAGCACCGTTACTATTTCCGCGGGAAATAATAAGACGGCTCGTATCCAAGGCGCCCGGCAACTCGGCGTTCAGCCTGACGAGGTCAAGGTTGTACCGGTCGATGAAACAACGTATGCGGTTTCCATAAAGAACCTGCCGGGACAATTCGAGATTACCGTCCAGGAAGATAAGATGGGTGCTGTCATCGAAACAATAACACCACCTTTGGACAACGGCAAACCGGTAACCGTTGAGGACATTGAACATGCCCTCGCCGATCTGGGAATCATTTTTGGCATAAATAAGGGAACCATCAAAAATATTGTTTCCCAAGTTGTGGATGCGGGTACGCCTCGAAACAATATACAGGTTGCCGCCGGAGAGCCTGCCAAAGCAGGCAAAGACGGCCGAATCGATTTTAAAATCGGGCAGGATGCCGTGAATAAGGATCCTAATGCAAACCGGATGGTTAAACCGGGCCAGATTATCGCTGTCAGAATATCTGCCGAAAAAGGAACGCCGGGCAGAAACATTTTCGGTAAAGAAATTCCTTCAACCAGGGGCAATGAAGTGGATTTTGCTCCCGGAGACCATGTGACGGTCAGCCAAGACGGTAATACATTTATCGCCGCAATATACGGTGCGGCAAAGTCATCCCCAAAAAAAGTGTCGGTAGAAAACCTGGTTAAGGTAAGCAAGTCCGGAATGTGGGCTAAATTGTCCATATTCCCGACCCTTGCCGATAGCAGCAATCTCACGTACCCAGATGTGTGTATAGCGCTGGAACAATCCGGCGTAATCAGCGGTATTAAAGAAGATTCGATTAAAAAGGCAATTGAGGCCGGCGACCCGATTCGGGACTTCATGGTCGCCGAGGCGACTCCGGCCAAAGACGGTGTCAATGCCCGGATAGATTTCAAATTTCGTCTTAATGGCGATGATCCCGAAATTGTCGATGCGGCAAGACACGACGGCAGCCTGCCTGAACCTTCCGTTATCAAGGAGATGTTTTCGTCCGGCGATGTGATTGCAATAAAAACGTTACAAGAAAAACCTGTTCATGGAAAAACGATATTCGGAAAAACCCTGCCCGGCGCCGAACCCAGGGACAAACAAATAAAAGCCGGGACAAATGTTACGATTCTCGATGACGGCGTGACCTTTGTCGTTGCTGATGGTATACTAACAGGATATGCAGATTATCTGGATGGTCAATTGTGTGTCCAAGAGCCGCTGCATGTGTCGGAGGATAAATTAACGGTCTTTCTGTCCGTTCATCCGCCATCGAGGTCGGGCAGAATGATGACTGTGGATTTGGTTGAAAAGTTGCTCGCCGGGCGTGGAATCGTCCGGGGTGTCGATCGCAGCGCCGTTGAACAGGTACTGAATGCGGCGGTTTCGAAAAACATGCCGATTCATGATAGGGTTATTGCAGAGGGGAGAGCGGCACAGCCAGGAGAGGACGGTCAAATAGAACTTAAATTTCAACCCGAGAAAATTGCGGGAACTGTTGATGAGATTTCCGGCAAAATTGATTATAAAGAACGAAAATCAATACAAAAAGTGAAGGCGGGAACTTTGCTGGCAGTCAAGATTCCACCCACGCCGGGGATAGAAGGGGTTGACGTATTTGGAAATATCATTCCCGCAGAGCCGGGCAATGAAAAAGACCTTACGCCGGCGGGCAACGTTACGGTTTCAGATGATGGGCTGAGTTTTACATCGGAAATCGACGGCATCGTATTCCTTTCTCCGGAAAACAAAATATGGATTTCCAAAGAGTACCAGGTGCCCGGTGATGTGGATTATTCAATTGGCAACCTGTCAATGGAAGGGTCACTGGACATCAAAGGCTGGATCCAATCGGGATTTGAAGTGAAGGCCAGCGATGAAATCAGAGTCGGCGGGGGTGTTGAAGACGCTATTGTTGAAGCCGGCGCCGACATCCACATAAACGGCGGAATCATCGGTTCGGGAGGAGGAAGGGTTCACGCCGGCGGAAAAATCACTGCCCGTTTTTTTGAAGGTGCACGGGTCCATGCAGACGGCGACATCATCGTCCGTGACGACATATTACGCAGTACGGTATCGACCAATGGCAGCATAATTGTAACCAAAGGAAAAGGTCGTATAAGGGGCGGCTCCGTCGAGGCTGTCAAGGGTGTCGAAGTTAACGAAATCGGTTCGGATGCCGGAGTCGAAACATATGTGAGCGTGGGTATGGATTCAAAGACGCGGAAGCTTTTGGCTGATTCTAAAAAACAGTTAAAGAATTTTGAGCGACAGAGGGCTAAGATAGACAAAATTTTGGCCCGTAGCATTAAAAAATATAAAAACAAAAAGCTTCCCGGAGAAATAAACCGTAAACTTGCAAAACTGGTTAAGCATAGGCGTGAGGCATTGCGCAAAGAAACCATGTTGAACAAATACAGGCGGGAACTGGTGCAAAAAATTTCTAAAAACGGGACAGAACCCGTTACAGTCAAGGTGATGAAGGCCGTATATAGCGGAACTAAAATAGTCATAGGCGGCTACGTCTATCGTGGCCAAGAAGATATCAGGGGAAAAACTATGTTTGTTTTGAATGCGGAACAAGAAGCAGTGGAACTTGTACCCTAACTGAGCGAAAGTCGAGGATGAGGTTTAAGTATAATTGTTATATGGAGGGCAAAAAAATATGGATTTTAATATAATCCGGGTCAAAGATCTTATGCAGACGGACGTCAAGACCGTCCGTAAAGATGTAAAATTGCTGGAGGCCACTAAAATGATGCGTGATTTCAACGTATCAAGCCTTGTGGTTGAACCGGAAAACGATGGGGATGCATTCGGCGTTATTACTCGAAAGGATATTGTTGAAGAGATGGTCATGGACCCATCCGGAATGATATCCCTTGAGGTCGATGACGTGATGACCAAGCCTGCTTTTACTGTCAGTATGGGATTGTCGATTTCCAACTGTCATCAGATGATGCGTATGGTCGGGGTAAGAAGATTACCCGTGGTCGACGGAACTAAATTGGTCGGCATTCTCAGCAACGCCGACATCTTTGCAAAACTGGTCGAGGATATGGCCTGAAGTTCCGTACGATCCGCCCGAATTTTCAAGAATGGAGTCAAAATTGAATGCAAACACTTCCAACACACTTCCTCACATGACTCACGGTCTATACGATCTTCGTTTCCGATAATGACTCGTTTGGCCATTTTATAGGTAAAATTTGGCCTTGATAGTTCAGGGCTATTCGTTTAAGCATAGCTTTGAATTTTCAAGAATATTCTGTTAATAGATTGTGCACGTTCAGCACAAACCGTATTCACATATTATCGCAAGAGGTGTCGAGCGAAGAAAAATATTTAGTGACAAAGATCGTAATGGAACATGACCATGACCACGGAAACCGTTGATATCATAATTATCGGAGGCGGCCTCAGCGGTATCTATGCCGCCTACCTGCTGTCCCAAAGAAATAAATCTTTTGTGGTTCTCGAAGCCCGTGAGCGTATCGGCGGCAGGATTTTAAGCCGTGAACATCACGGGCTTTTCTCCGATCTGGGCCCCTCCTGGTACTGGCCCGAGATTCACCCGAAAATGGCGCACCTTATTCAAGCCCTGGGTCTCAAGGGGTATCGCCAGTTTGAAGAGGGTATGGGCCGTTATCAAATTCCCAATGGCGCCGTGCATACGGTCAGGGGGTACCCCATGCAACCCCTCTGCTGGCGGCTTTGCGGCGGCATGACGGCACTGATCACAAAACTCTGTGAAAATATCCCTGAAAACGCCGTCAGACTCAATCACCCGGTCTGTACGATCGAAAAAAAGTCCTCCGGCGCTCTGGTCAGCGTCGGCGAACTGGACAAAGAGCCCTGGACCCGGTTCAGTACCGGCAAGGTAATTCTTGCCCTGCCGCCGCGCCTTGCCGCCGCCACCATTCTCTTTACTCCCGACCTGTCTCATAATCTGACCCAGGCCATGCTGAGAATGGGCACGTGGATGGCGGGCCACGCGAAATTCTGCGCCCTTTACCAAGAACCTTTCTGGCGTCAAACCGGCCTCTCGGGCCATGGTTTCAGCGAGCGCGGTCCCCTGGGCGAGATCCATGACGGATCCAACAACGGCCGGGGCCCCTACGGACTGACCGGATTTGTCGGCATTCCCGCGGTGCAACGCAACCATCAACAACACCTCACCCAGGCGATTCTCTCCCAACTTGCAATCATCTATGGCAAACCGGCGCTACAGCCCACGGCCTTTTTCTACAAAGATTGGGCTCGCGAACGATTTACCGCCACCCAGTACGACCAGCCGCCCATGTACCAACACCCCCTCTATCACCCCCCGGCAGGTCAAACCTCCATTTGGGACGGCACCATCCATTTTGCCGGCTCGGAAACCGCCGACCAACACGGCGGTTATCTCGAAGGCGCCCTGACAGCCGCGGAACGGGCGGTAATGAACCAATGAACGTACCGCAAACACACACGTGGAATCTGAAGGATATTCCACAGGGACTTGTGACGCGGATACCCTATCGGGGATTTCACCGGGGAACCCCAACCCCCTCCTTCATTCGCCGGCAACGCCTAATTTTTATAGCCGTTTTATAGGTAAAATTTGGTAAGGAGCTGATATCGATAACATGGACTTTACAAGAACACCGTGTTTAAGAAACACTCGATTTACTGA
>CAZDAB010000259.1:0-5131 GCA_964502855.1 uncultured Desulfobacteraceae bacterium
GATCCCGGAATTTTATCAAGATGCTGTGAACTGGGCGGATTCTTATATCGCCTAAGTAGTGCCTGAACGAAAACTGTCTTTTCCGCCAATATCTGCGTCAGACTCAAATTTTAATCCTCGAAATACTCAATGTATGTCTGTGGTTAAAATTTTCGTCTTCCTTGATCTTAACGAAAAATCCTAGTTTTCGTTCGGGCACTAAGTACTCTAACTCGTGTCCATCCTTAAATCCAATAACGCATTTTTTACGGGCCACCGCTCGGGTTATCCGGCCGCAATATGAAGCCATAGGGAAAAAGTCACCGCCGACAATATTGTACTTGTTGAAAGGGCCGCTACCGCAAAAGCTGTATCGCCGTTCATTTCCTTTGCCATTACATAGGTTATTGTGGCTGTGGGCGATGCCAGCAGGATAAGACCGGGGAGGTAGTCCTGGAGTGCCAGGCCGAATACACGATATAAGGTAAAACCCAGGCCGGGAAGCAGGAACAGTTTCATAAAGCTTGAACAAAGAACTCGAAGTATCCTCAACTGCATCAAATCAAAAGAAAGAGAGGCTCCGATAACCAGTAATGCCATGGGGAGTGCAAGACCGCTTAAAATATTGAGACTGCGGTCGATAACAAGAGGAACCCGCAATCCTGCCAGGGAAAACACTATCCCGCCTATTGCGGACAAAATAACAGGATTGCCCAGTATTCTCATAACCACACTCAGCTTATTTTCTGGCACTGAAGTATTGGCTGAATTTAACTGAAGAACGACGACTGCAAGAAAATTCTGCAATATCATTATAAACCCGGCAATGATACCGGCCCGCACAAATCCTTCATTACCGAGGGAATAGTAAGCAACGGCAAGACCGATATACCCCAAATTCCCATGAAAGGAAGACTGAATAAAAGTACCCAGCTCCCTTGGCCTTATACGACTCAATAATCCCACACCCCAGGCCACCGCAAAAACAACCAGAACGGAAAGCAGGGTAATAAACAAAACTTTAATATCAAATCTTGCTTTTAAGGAGGCTTTGGAGATCGCATGAAAAATCATGGCGGGAATTGCCAGATAATAGACAAGACGGTTTGCGGGATCTAAAAATTCAAAGGGAATAAATCCTTTCCAGCGGGCAAACCATCCAAGGATGATTATGGCAAATATCGGAATTATGGTGGTTGCAATATTCATATTGACGTAACATCTCAATAAATTATGGAGCCTACTGGTGATAAAATGTAACCTGTCTGGCTGTTCGAGCATGTTAGTGAGCCTTAAGAAAAAACAGCAAATAAGATCATTAATCTTTTAAACATATGATGGTGCGTTTAAACAATTAATATTAAAGGATCGACTACTGTTTTTTCTTTAGGCTCACTTAAATGCGAGTTCCAGACAGATTACATTTTATTATCAGTTGGCGGGTCAATAGGATCATTTAATACACCAGAACTTATTGAGAAGTTACATATTGACTGTTTAATCCATTTATATTATTAATTTTTCCCAGTGAAAGGACAATTCAAAGAAAAAAAGAGCCTTTTTTGCCGAACATTTTATGTGCGCGTCGCCGGATGCCGACTTAGGGTCAAAAGCATCGAGCTTCGGTCAGACTTAGTTGCAAAGTATCGACCAACACTGGTTTTTCTACATGAAGGCCTTGGCTGTATTGAGCTCTGGCGGGATTTCCCGGAAACACTCTGTGAAGCGACAGGCTGCTCCGGATTGGTATACGACAGAAAAGGTTATGGCGGCTCCGAAAAATTTGAAGATCCATGGCCGCCGGACTACCTGCAGAAAGAATCTTTAACATACCTGCCCGAACTGTTAAAGGAATGTAATATTGACCATACCATTCTAATTGGACACAGCGACGGCGGTACCATTGCATTAATCACCGCCGCCATTCATGGCAACTTGGTTTGTGCTATAATTACTGAAGCAGCACACATCTTTGTTGAAGAACAAACAATTACAGGCATCCGTAAAGCTGTTGAGGCGTTTGAAACAACTCCTTTAAAGGAAAAGCTCGCCCGCTATCACAAAGAGAATACAGAAACGATTTTTTACCGCTGGGCGGACAGATGGCTTTCACCCGAATTTTTGAAATGGAATATTAAAAAATATCTTCCTAAAATCATGTGCCCAATCCTTGTACTTCAGGGGCGTGATGATGAGTATGGAACCCCTGCCCAGATCCAAGGCATCGTCGATTATGTGTCCGGGCCTGTCTATCCAAAACTGATACCGGACTGCGGGCATGTCCCCCATTATCAATCAAAAAATGCAGTTTTATCCGAGATGACACAATTTATAAGGACAATTTTTTCATAAAAACTAACCGTTTAGTTCTTTAAAACAAATCGATTTCAATAAAGCTTCAAGTACAATAAAAAAGGCCCTTTCTTTTCATACAGGGCCTTTTAATATTAAGATTGGAGGGACGGGTTATTCTTTCACTTCGGAATCTCCGGCATCATCTTCGGCTTTTTTAGCTTCGGGTTCTTTGGGCTCAGTTTCTTTTGATTCAACAGGCGCATCAGCTTTCTCTTCAAATTTATCATTTGAATCTTGGGCAGTCGATTCGGTTTTCCCTTCTACTTCTTTTTCTTCAACCACATCCTTTTCTTTATCTACCCCGCCTTTTTCTTCTTCATCCGCTTTTGCTTCCGATGCAGTCTCTTTCTTCTCCTCCGCGTCTTTCTTTTCGGCAACCTGCTTTTTATCTTCAGCAACTTTGGCTTTCTTTTTTCTTTTTTTCTTCTTTTTGTCCCCTTCGGAGTAAATCAGCTCTATCAAAGATATCGGTGCTGCATCGCCGGGCCGTCTCCCGAGTTTAACAATCCGGGTATAACCGCCAGATACGGAGCCATACCTTTTGGCAGCTTCCGCAAACAGCTTATGGACCACATCCTTTTCCATTATGATTGAAAGCGCCTGGCGCCTTGCATGGACATCACCTCGTTTTGCCAGCGTAATCATATTATCGGCCCATCGCCTTAATTCCTTTGCTTTGACATCAGTTGTACGGATACGCTCATGTTTAAAGAGAGAGGTAACCATATTTCTGAACATGGCAGTCCTGTGACTACTCGTTCTATTTAATTTTAAACCGGCTTTTCGATGTCTCATGGAACAAACTACTCTCCTTCCTCTACATCTTCCTCAGGCGGCTCAAATCCTTCCAGCTTCATCCCAAGAGAAAGATCCATTTCACTTAAGACTTCTTTAATCTCATTTAGAGATTTTCTTCCAAAGTTTTTGGTTTTTAGCATCTCTGCCTCGGTTTTGCTTACCAACTGATAAATTTTGACGATATTGGCATTCTTAAGACAGTTTGCACTTCGTACGGAAAGTTCAAGTTCTTCAACACTTTTGTAAAGATTCTCATTAAATTTAATCTTTTCCTTCTCTTCGACTTTTTTCTCAGGTTCCGGTTCAAGATCTTCGTCAAAAGTAATAAAATGGGTCATCTGCTCCTTTAAAATCTTAGCTGCATATGCAACAGCATCCTCAGGCAAGATACTCCCGTCTGTCCAGACCTCTAAGGTAAGTTTGTCATAGTCGGTTTTCTGGCCGACACGGGCATTGCCTACCACATAGGTTACCCGTTTAATCGGTGAGAAAACCGCATCTATCGGTATTGTCCCTAAGGGTGCGTCTTCATCCTTGTTTGCTTCGGATAAAGAATACCCTTTTTCTGTTTTGACAGTCATGGTCATTTTCAATTTAGCGCCATCCGAAAGTGTTGCAATATGCTGATCAGAATTTATCACCTCACATCTTCCGTCATCGCTGATGATATCCCCTGCAGTAACTTCACCTTTTCCCTCCGCATCGATGCGGACTGTTTTCGGTTCAGGATCGGAAACCTTAAAACGCACTTCTTTTAGATTTAGGATGATTTCGGAGACATCTTCGTATATGCCTTCAATAACACTGAATTCGTGCATAACGCCATCAATCTTTATAGATACAATAGCGGCCCCATAAAGAGAAGAAAGTATGATCCGCCTTAAAGAGTTCCCAATTGTTATGCCAAACCCCCTTTCAAGAGGTTCACAAACGAACTTGCCGTAAGAAGGATTACTGTTTACCTGGACCTTTTCCGGCTTTATCATCTCTTGCCAGTTCATGCACATAAGCTCATTCGATGACATTATTATATCTCCAAATTTTAGTCTCAGAGGTTGATCAGAGGGATATGTGAAAGGCGATATTGGGGCTGTATTATCTTACATTCAACATCTCATATCCCAGATCTCGCTTTACTTGGAATAAAGCTCCACTATAAGTTGTTCCTGAATGGGAGTTGTTATATCTTCGCGGGTGGGGAAACTTTTTACAATCCCTTTAAAATTCTCTTTTTCCAAATCGAGCCATTGTGGAACGCCCCGCCGTACCACAAGACCGAGTGAATCTTCTATGGCCTGAATCTTACGGCTTTTCTCCCGGACCTCGACCACATCACCTTCTTTAATAAGGTATGACGAAATATTAACTTTCCTACTGTTAACAAGAAAGTGATTGTGCCCAACAAAATGGCGACCTTGACTGCGAGAATTAACAAATCCCAGACGATAAACCACATTGTCAATCCTACGTTCCAGCATTACCAGTAAATTTATTCCGGTTATGCCTCTTTGGTTATCTGCCCTCTTGAAAAACAGATGAAACTGTTTTTCTGAAAGCCCGTACATACGTTTTATTTTCTGTTTTTCTCTTAGCTGAATTCCGTAGTCTGAAATTTTCCTTCCACGGCGCTGACCGTGCTGACCCGGCGGATAACTCCGTCGATCAAAAGCACATTTGTCGGAATAACAACGATCTCCTTTGAGAAACAGCTTCAAGTTTTCGCGCCGACAAAGCCGGCATACCGAACCTATATATCGTGACAAGTATTCCCCCCTAGCTTCTTATTTATAAATTTTGTGATTCTTGTGGCAAAATTTTCTAAAAATTATGATTCCCTTATCGAAAATAATTGTATATTTTCGATTGAAAATTGAATCGTTAAGGATTTCCTCTAATTTTATTTTTATAAACAAAAACAATAAAGCAAAGCAACCACGTTAAATAGTCAATAATCAATAATCATTTTTTTAAACCCTGCGTCGTTTTGGCGGCCGACAGC